>NZ_JBFRYH010000045.1:0-18720 GCF_040984445.1 Streptococcus handemini | reverse complement strand
AAAAATGCGACGCAACAACAAGTCGCATTTATTGAAAACTGGATTAACAACTATCCAAAGAAGATATTGGGTTACAAATCTCCTAGAGAATTTTTACAGACTGGCTAACTTGAACTTGAAATTTAGCATGCAAGTCTTTTTCGTTAAACCATCAGTAAAAACGAACGATTCAATTGTTTAATTTTTCGAAAAAGTGTATAATAGACCCTGTTAAAAAACAGACAAACGAATCGGAGGTTATGTTTTGACTAAAAATATTGTAGTTGTAGGAGCTGGTTATGCCGGGATTGCAGCAGCACGCCTACTTGGGAAAAAATTCAAGAAAAACGATGACATCACTGTTACCTTGATTGATAAAAATTCATTCCATACTTATATGACAGAGTTGCATGAAGTTGCAGCTGGACGTGTGGAAAAAGATGCAATCAAATATGACTTGAAACGCATTTTTAACAAGTATCCAAAAGTCGATTTAGTGACAGACAAGGTTGTTGAGATTGACTACGATAAAAAGCTAGTCATCGCCGAACACCAAACCTTGCCATTTGACTATCTCTTACTTGCTATGGGTGGAGAAGCGAATGACTTTGGTATCAAGGGTGTAAAAGAAAATGGTTTTACCCTTTGGTCGATCGAAGCAGCAGAGCGCTTGCATGATCACATTGTTGATTCTTGTTACCGTGCTATGCGCGAACATGACGCGGAAAAACGTCGTGCCCTTCTAACCTTTACTGTTATCGGAGCTGGTTTCACTGGTATTGAGATGATTGGTGAACTAATTGATTGGGTACCAATCTTGGCGCGTGAATTTAAACTAGATCCAGCAGAATTCTCTCTCAAAGTGATTGAAGCAATGCCAAATATCTTGCAGATGGTTACTGAGAAAGAACAAGAGAAGACTCGTAAATACCTTGAGAAAAAAGGTGTTGAATTAGTGCTTGGGGATGGAGTTGCGGCCGTAGAAGCAGACAAATTAATCCTTTCATCTGGTCGTGAAATTCCAACCTACACCTCTATCTGGACAGCAGGTGTGCAAGCGAATAGTGACGCCAGCGAATTTGGAATTGAAACAGCACGCGCAGGTCGCTTGGTTGCCAACGAATACATGGAAGCTAAAGGCAAGGAAAATGTCTATGTAGCAGGCGACTTGGTCTACTATGAAGAGCCTGGAAATGATGGCAAACCAACACCACAAATCGTTCAAGCAGCTGAGCAGACTGGACATACGGCTGCACAAAACATTATCGCTGCGATTACTGGTGGTGAAAAGCATAGCTACAAAGGGAAATACGATGGCTTTATGGTCTCAATCGGTTCTCGTTATGGTGTAGCCTTCTTGATGGGCAAATACCACTTATCAGGCTTTATGGCTATGTTTATGAAGCATATGGTCAACTTGCTTTACTTCTTTACCATTCGCAGTTTCTTCTACATGGGCTCTTATGTCCGTCATGAATTCTTTGACATTAAGAACAAACGCAATATCTTTGGTGGTCATACATCAGGTAAAGGTAACCTTCTTTGGTCTGCGCCACTTCGTGTGTTCTACGGTTCTGTATGGCTCTATGAAGGTGTGAAGAAGGCCTTTGGACTATTTGGAACAACTTCATGGTTAGGAGACCAAGTTGTCTTCCCATTCCCATGGTTGGCAGATCCTGTATCAGGTGCCTCAGCTGCTGAAGCAACTTCAGGCGCTTCTCAAGCAGCAGCAGAAACAGCCCATGCAATTTTTGGTCTTAGCTACGCTTATGGTGAGCAACCAATGACTGTTTTGGATGGCATGCCAGATTGGTTTGCTTCTATCATGCAATTCATGATGCCAAACCAAGAAGTTGCCCTCTTCATGCAAAAATTTATGACCATTGCTGAAATCGGAATCGGTCTTGCCTTGATTGCAGGTGCCTTTGTCTGGATCGTCAGCGCAGCAACAGTAGCCTTGGTTGTCATGTTCAGCTTGTCAGGTATGTTCTACTGGGTCAACATCTGGTTCATTCCAGTAGCCATTTCGCTGATGAACGGTGCTGGACGTGCCTTTGGTCTTGATTACTGGATTATACCTTGGTTAGGCCGCTTCCTTGATAAGAAGATTTATGGTAAGCCCAAGCATATTTACACCTTAAAAGAAAAACGATAATGAATAGTGGTTCTTAATTCCATTATCATTGAAAAAAGATAAAAATGATAAGGACTATTCGAAAAACGAGAAAAAAGTTTGCTGAATAGTTCTTTTTCTATGAAGTAGGAGAATTGTGGTACATCAAATTTGGGAGAATCATCCAGAAATACAAAGGGGATTAGAGCAAGTTAAGCGCATTATGTTGACAGAGATGAAGATGATTCATCCGGCTGTGCGTGAAAAGATTGTAGAATATATGGAAGCACCGGGGAAATACCTACGTTCGGGTTTGTGCCTTTTGTTTGCCCAAGCTGTGGATGGAGAGATGAGACCTGAAAAGCTCTATTTTGCCGCCTACGTAGAGGTATTACATTTGGCAACCCTGATTCATGATGATGTCATTGATGAGGCAGATGTGCGTCGAGGAATCCGTGCTGCCCACCGTCAATTTTCAAATCGCATTGCGATCTATGCTGGAGATTACTTAATGGCTTATGCTGCGCGCCTCTTAGCAAAAGGAATCAGAATGCAGGGATTGGAACAGCAAGAGACGACAGCTGTCAATGAAAAACTCATTGAAGGTATTTTAGCAGGGGAGCTATCGCAGCTCATGAATCAATTTAACCCACAGATGACAATGAAGCAGTATCTGAAACAGATTCAGGGAAAGACTGCTTTCTTATTTGGTATAGCCTGCCAATTGGGGGCACTTCAGTCTACTGGAAGGATTCGGAAAACACACCAAGCCTTTCAAGCAGGGCGTTCTTTTGGTATGGCCTTTCAGCTACGTGATGATTTGATTGACTATCACTTAACACTCCAAGAATCGGGGAAACCAGCCCTGCAAGATATCCAAAATGGTATTTATACAGCGCCCCTCTTGTTTGCAATGGAAGAAGATAGCAGTATTCGACAAGATTTGGCAGCGATCATTGAAAGTAGTCAATGGGATGCAATTGATTACTTGCTTGGGAAAATGAACCAGACTAGGGCAAAGGACCGTACAGAGCAGCTGATGCGAGCCTATCTTGCTAAGATGGAGAAATATATCTCATTCGTTGAAACCAAGCCTGGGGTAGAAATGGACTGGCAATGGCTGGTTAGAAAGATACTTAATTGGTCAGCACAAAGTTGAAATAATTCTTAAATTTTACTTAAATTTATGGCAAACAATGGACATTTTTGCAAAAATGGTATATGATTATAAAGTAAGAAAACGCTTCAGCTTTTGATCTGAAGTTTAAAAAAGGAGTTTTATTGATAATGAAAACAACAAAAGTCGTTTTGAAAAGTGTTGCAGTTTTAGCAGCTGCTTTTGCTTTGGTAGCATGTGGTGCTAAAGAAGAAAAGAAAGACACAATGATGTCTTCATCTGAAACAGCAATGTCCTCATCTGAGACAAGCATGTCTTCGTCAGAAGCAAAAATGATGGGTGAATTGAAAGACGGTATGTATTCAGCAGAATCTGGTGCTGATGACCGTGGCTATAAGATTGTTCACACAATCACTGTGAAAGACGGAAAAATTACAGAATCTAAGTTTGACTACGAAGACAAAGATGGTAAGATGAAGTCTGAAAACGAAGAATACAACAAAATGATGAGCGAAAAAGCAGGCGTTTCTGCTAAAGAAGCGATTGAAAAATTGAATGCTGGTCTTGTCGAAAAACAAGATGTTGAAGCAGTTGAAGTGGTTTCTGGTGCAACTCATACTTCAGAAGACTTTAAGAAGAGTACAACAGCTCTCCTTGCAGCAGCTGAAAAAGGTGATACTGCTAAAGTAATGCTTGACAAATAATCTAGCACAAAATAGACGAAAATAGGAGGCTGAGTACGTAATCCCGGCCTCTTTTCTAGTGGATTTTTAGTGAGAAGATGATACAATGGTATGTGTAGTTTCTACTCACTAAAAATCAACATGGTGAAGGAGAATGAGAAATATGAAATGGAAATGGCTAGCACTTCCCTTGCTTATCTGTAGCCTTTTTCTAGTTGCTTGTCAAAACAAACAAGTAGTAAAAGATAGCTTACCTGTTATCGAAAAGCCGCTGATACGGACAGAGACCTTGCTTCATACAGTTGTCCAAATTAGTATCTATCATAAGGACCAAGAAGAAGCTATGGAAGCAGGGCTTGCCTATGTAAAAGAGATGGAACGACTCTTATCGACCAATCTGGAAGGGTCAGATGTTTACCGAATCAATCATGCGGCAGGAAAAGAAGCGGTTAAAGTGGATCCACGAACCTTTGAGTTGATTGAACGAGCTTTGAAAACGAGTGAAGAAAGTCAAGGGCGCTTTGATATTTCAATTGGGGTGGTTAACAATCTCTGGAAAATTGGTTCAGAAGATGCACGCAAGCCAAGTGATGCAGAAATCAAGGAGGCGCTTCCTTATATCAACTACAAAGATGTTCAGTTAGACAAGAAAAACCAGACAGTTGCTGTTAAAAACGGCATGGTGTTGGAGCTGGGCGCTATTTCAAAAGGTTATATCGCTGATGGCTTAAAAAAACTGTTTGCTGAGAAGGGAATTACAACGGCTATCATCAACCTAGGGGGAAATGTCGTTGTCATGGGAACCTCCCCTGCTCATAAAGAAGGTTGGAAGGTAGGCGTGCAAGATCCGGACCAAGTACGTGGAACGGTGGTAGGCTCTGTCTATGTAGTGGATGGTTCTGTTGTGACCTCTGGCATTTATGAGCGCTACTTAGAAGTAGATGGGGTAATCTATCACCACATTCTTGATCCAGCAACAGGCTATCCTGTTGAAAATGCTATCTCAGGAGTAACCGTCTTTACCAAGACGTCTACTCAAGGTGATGCCTTGTCTACGACCTTATTCCTATTGGGAATTGATAAGGGAATGGAATTTATCGATCAACTGGATGATGTAGAAGCGATTTTTATTGATAAGGATCGTGGGGTGCATGTTAGTAAAGGGCTCAAAGAGCGATTTGAATTGAATAATAAGGAGTATCATCTTGTCAATGGCCAATAAAAAGAAGACAATTACCCTACCTATCTTTTTGGAGTTTATCGAATTGCGGACGAAAGTAGCGAGCGTTTTTCCTATGTTGTTAGGAATTCTGTGGTCACTATACCGCTATCATGCTTTTAATCCCTTCAATACTCTCTTATTTGTTTTAGCAGTCTTGAGTTTTGATATGTGCACAACAGCTATCAATAATACTATGGACTATGTCAAGGCCAAGGACCAGGTCTACCGCAAAGAGGGCAATGTCATCGGTCGTCATCAACTGGATTTTCGGCAAATGGTACAGATTATTTTTATTCTCTTGTTTTTCTCTATTGCGATTTCGCTTATCTTGGTGTGGCGGACAGATTTAATTTTACTGCCGCTGGGTGCCGTGTGTTTCTTGATTGGAATCTGTTACACCTTTGGTCCAATTCCGCTATCTCGTATGCCATTAGGAGAAATTTTCTCTGGTGTGACAATGGGGCTTGGAATTTTCTTTCTAGCTATTTTTGTCCAAGCACCTGACCAACTCTTAGCCAGTCGCTTTGTGGGCGAGTGGTTTCAATTGCAATTGGCTTGGGGAAAATTCATTGAAATTGGCCTAATGAGCTTGCCCTTGGTCTGTCTAATTGCTAATATCATGCTAGCCAATAACTTGTGTGACTTGGAAGAGGATATTCGAAATGACCGCCATACCTTGGTGTTCCATATTGGTCGTCAAAAAGGTTTGCTGCTCTATACCTGTCTTTCTATGCTGCCATGGGTGTTGTGGCTACTCTATCCACTTCTTGGCTTATTACCTTACTGGGCTTGGATTGGATGTGGTGTTGCTTTTCTCTCTTACAAGAGTCATGGACGTTTTTTAGAAAAGCAAATTAAACGTGAAACCTTTGTCGAAGCAGTCAAAAGTTTTGTCTTGTTTGCTGTCATGTATCTACTAGTTTTAATCTTAGCAGTAGTCTTATAAAATATTCAAAAGGTCCTGGGATTTGTTCCTAGGACCTTTTCTGGCTAAATCGGTAAAATTAATTCTTCCTCTTCATCGGATTCTTGGTCTTCAGGGACACGAATTTCAATGATGAGATTGTGTGGGAGGCAGACGGCAATTTCTCCTGGACGGCTGATCCAGCCAGTATTAACAGCTATTTGATCAGAGCTATTGTCTTCTTTATCCCGAATCCGTTCTCCATCTACTTCGATGATATTGTACTGACCAGGATTGGGATGATAGGTGACTTCCTTATGAGGCGTATCTTTTGACAGTTTAAATTCTTCGACTACCTCGCCGTTAATCCGAATAGAAGCAATCAGATAGGGTTCATCTGTCTGCTGTTTAGTATGTAGGTAGGTGAAGGTCGCTGGGGTAAAAGATAGCAGTAGGGTCAAGCCAATCAGGATAAAGTCAAAGGGTTTCAATTGCCGAAAAATCTGTCTCATTCTTGTTCTCGTTCTCTCAGGGATAAGAATATTGTAAAGGAATTCCGCCACTTTGTAAACTGTTTGGGGTTAAAGCCGTTGCTATGTTCACCTAATCTTCAATAATAACAATTCTACGACGGTTGCTCATCCATCGACAGATAAAGGAAATACTTGCGACAAGGATGGAAGAAAGAGGTACAGCCACGTACCAGAAAGTTTCAAAACTAGTGCCGCTCTCTTGTGGAATGTTCAGATTCCAGAGCATGAAGGGGGTCATAATCACAACCAGTACGACTAGTAGCATTTCTAGAAGGGTACGCTTGAACATCTTTTTTCGTGCGTCTTTTAGCTCGGAAGGCGTGATTTCTAGCTTGTGTAGTCCGAGTCGTCTGATGAGGGCGCTTTGTTTGACAAGAGGAATGATAAAGCCGATGACTAAGACGAGTTCGGCAAGCTCTTCAAGACCAAGGAGCCCCATGATAATGGTCAAAAAGACAGTTGCGTAAATCAGCATATACATATTGTTACCAAAATAGTTGATTTCTTGCACGGTGTATTCGTCTAAGTTTCCTGTAATATCATAGAAGTAGCGAATGAGTCGTAGGTGTAGATTTTCTTTTTTCATGGTTATTCTCCTTTCTATTCCTCCCAAAACAGCATGTTTAAGTCTGTCTGGAGGGCGCGGGCGAGATTGAGACAGAGTTCCAAAGTAGGATTGTACTTGTCATTTTCAATCATGTTAATGGTTTGTCTGGAAACACCGATTTGTTTGGCTAGCTCCAGCTGTGATTTGCCGACATTGAGTCGGTACTCTTTGACTCGGTTCATTGGCACCTCCTGCATATGTCGGATATATGCGACATGATGACTTAAAATTTTGGGGGATTTCTCCCTAGGGTGTCACATATAATAGACATCTTCTTGACTTTATTTTACAATTTTTGAGAAAGTATGTCAACTATATTTGACAGTTTTTTTGAAAATAGTTTTCCAGCTCGTTTTGAGATAAAATGTGGTACAATGGTAAGGATATGATAAATGAATTTCACCATGTAACAGTTCTTCTTCACGAAACTATTGACCAGCTTGCTGTTAAGCCAGATGGCATCTATGTAGATGCGACCTTGGGTGGGGCTGGGCACAGCGAGTATCTTTTGAGTAAATTAAGTGAAAAGGGTCATCTCTATGCCTTTGATCAGGACGAGACGGCTATTTTGAATGCACAAAAACGTCTAGCTCCTTATATTGAAAAGGGAATGGTGACCTTTATTAAGGATAATTTTCGCTATTTACAGGCTCGATTGAAAGAGCAGGGAGTAGAAGAAATTGACGGGATTTGTTATGATTTGGGCGTGTCTAGTCCCCAGCTCGATGAGCGGGAACGTGGATTTTCGTATAAAAAAGATGCGCCGCTTGATATGCGGATGGACCGCACAGCGCCTTTGACTGCTTATGAAGTAGTCAATCGCTATGACTACCACGATTTGGTGCGGATTTTCTTTAAATATGGGGAAGACAGATTCTCTAAGCAAATCGCACGAAAGATTGAGCAGGCGCGGGCAATCAAGCCGATTGAGACGACGACAGAATTAGCAGAAGTAATCAAATCAGCCAAGCCAGCGAAGGAATTAAAGAAAAAGGGTCATCCTGCCAAGCAGATTTTTCAAGCCATTCGGATTGAAGTGAATGATGAATTAGGTGCGGCGGATGAGTCGATTCAGCAAGCTATTGAACTGCTTGCGGTAGATGGGCGGATTTCTGTGATCACCTTTCATTCCTTGGAAGATCGGTTGACCAAACAATTATTTAAAGAGGCTTCGACGGTCGATGTTCCAAAGGGCCTACCGTTTATCCCTGATGATTTGAAGCCGAAATTGGAATTGGTCAATCGCAAGCCAATCTTACCGAGTAAAGAGGAATTGGAAGCCAATAACCGCGCCCACTCAGCCAAATTGCGCGTAGTACGAAAGATACACAAATAGGTGAAATATGCTAAAAGAACAGCGAAAAGATGCGACCATGCGCATCATTAGTGAAAAAATCAAAACATTTTCTCGAGTAGAAAAGGCCTTTTATGGGAGTATTGTCTTATCGGGTTTGACTCTGGCGATCGGGATTGTCTTTATGCAAACAAAGCTCTTACAGATTCAGGCGACTATGGCGCGTGTCAATCAGGAAATTAATAGTAAGCAGGTCGAGATTGATGATGCCAAGCAAGCAGTGAATGAACTGATTCGTGATGCTCGGATGATGGAGATTGCGGAAAAAGAGGGCTTAACTTACAATAATAACAATGTTGGAGTAGCAGAATAATGTCGAAGCGAAAAAAACAACTTTTGCAGTATGTCTTGAAGAAACGCTATATTCCGTCACAAAATCGTCGGAGGGTGGGGCAAAGCCTGATTCTTTTGACGGTTTTCATCTTTTTCATCTTTTTAATCAATTTTGCCATTATCATTGGTACGAATCAAAAATTTGGTGTAAATTTATCAGAGCGTGCAAGACGGGTTCATCAGACAGAGGTGACGGTTCAAGCAAAGCGGGGGACGATTTATGATCGGACGGGTGTCGCTATTGCTGAAGATTCCACCACGTACACTGTCTATGCTATTATTGATAAGGAGTATGTATCTGCTACTCAAGAGATTCTTTATGTTGAACCGAGTCAATTTAATCAAGTAGCCCAACTACTCAATAAGCACCTTGGCTTAGAAGTAGATTATGTCATCAAACAATTAAATCAGCCAGAATTGAAGCAAGTTTATTTTGGAACCTTGGGGAAGAATATGACCTATAGTACCATGACTGCAATTCAAAAAGAGATGGAAGCGGCAGGCATCAAGGGGATTTCCTTTAATACGAACCCTGGACGCTTGTACCAGAACGGGAATTTTGCATCGACCTTTATCGGTTTAGCCAATCTTGTTGAAAATGAGGAAGACGGCAGCCATAGTCTCCGTGGACAAAGAGGGATGGAGTATGCGCTGGACAGCATTTTGGCTGGACAGGATGGAAAGATTGTCTATGAAAAAGATAGCCGTGGTCGGATTGTTCCAGGAACTGAAGATGTGAAAAAGGCGATTGTAGATGGACAGGATGTGTACACGACGCTCTCAGCTCCTCTACAACGTTCTCTAGAGACTAACATGGATATTTTCTTTAAGGAGACAGGAGGACGATATGCAAATGCGACCCTAGTTTCTGCTAAGACGGGTGAAATTTTAGCGACGACTCAGCGACCGACTTATAACCCAGATACCAAAGAAGGAGTGGATGATAAGGATATCCTACAACGCTCGCTCCTCTATCAAGAAAATTTTGAACCAGGTTCGACGATGAAGGTCATGACGGTAGCCTCTGCTATTGATAATGGAACGTTCAATGCGAATGCTTATTATGATCGGTCTGAGATTCGGATTGCAGATGCGATTATCCGAGACTGGGATGTCAATGGAGGGGACATTTATGCGCCGACGACCTTGACTTTTGCGCAAGGCTTTGCTTTATCCAGTAACGTTGGGATGACGACCTTGGAGCAGGGGATGGGCAATGACAAATGGTTGAATTATTTGACAAAGTTCCGCTTTGGCTATCCAACGCGATTTGGTATGATGGGTGAAGAAGGAGGATTGTTCCCAAGCGATAATATTGTCTCGATTGCAATGAGTTCCTTTGGTCAGGGAATTTCGACAACGCAGACCCAGATGTTGCGCGCTTTTGGCGCAGTCGCAAATGATGGCGTGATGTTGGAGCCTAAATTTATTACTGCCCTTTATGATCCGAATACGGATAGCGCACGCCTTTCACAACCAGAAATTGTCGGGAACCCTGTTTCAGATACAGCTGCACGGCAGACTCGTCAGTATATGATTGCAGTAGGGACAGATCCAACCTTTGCGACCTTGAGAGGATCAGGAGGACCGATCATTCAGGTAGATGGTTACGATATTGCAGTTAAGTCAGGTACTGCCCAAATTGGTAAAGAAGACGGAACTGGTTATTTAGACGGACCTAATGATACGATTAACTCAGTAGTCGCTATGATTCCGGCAGAGGATCCTGAATTCATCATGTATGTGACGGTTCAGCAACCAGAGCGTTGGAGCATAGCCTTTTGGAAGAATATTGTCAATCCATCCTTGAAAGAAGCGATGCTTTTAAAAGATAGCTTAAATCTAGAAAATCCAGCTCAAGCTTTAGCGGCTGTAGGAGGTGAAACAGAGTATAAGCTAGAAGATGTTATTGGCGCTCAGCCAGGGGCTACGGCAGCAAGCTTGCGTCAGCATCTTGTTCAACCAATTATTTTAGGAAATGGTTCAGAAATCAAAAAAGTCTCTGTACAAGTTGGAGCTAATCTAGCAGCTAATCAGCAAATTTTATTGTTGACGGATCGCTTTACAACGGTTCCAGATATGTATGGCTGGACCAAGGAAAATATGGATATTTTTGCTGAATGGACAGGAATCGAGGTCGAATATAGCGGTACTGGATCGATTGTTGTTGGGCAAAATGCAGGGATTGGATCTGATTTAGAAAAGATTAAAAAATTAAAAATAAACCTAGGAGACTAATATGTATTCTGTCATTGTAGCAGGACTGGTCGCCTTTGTGGCGACGATTCTATTGATTCCGAAATTTATCACATTTTATCAAGCAAAACGCATCGAAGGGCAGCAAACCCATGAAGATGTCAAGCAACACCAGTTTAAGGCTGGGACCCCAACCATGGGGGGGACGGTGTTTTTGGCAGTCGCCCTTGTTGTGATCTTCCTTTTTGCCTTGTTATCCCAACAGCTAACAGGATCAGTTTTAGCCATTTTGTTTATTTTATTGCTGTATGGAATTGTTGGTTTCTTGGATGATTTTCTAAAGATTTTCCGTAAGGTCAATGAGGGTTTAAATCCTAAGCAGAAACTAGCCTTGCAAATTCTAGGAGGGGTTGTCTTTTACCTCGTTCATATGCAGGGTGCAAGTGGCGGCACGCTAAATGTTTTAGGCTATCCTCTTCATCTAGGGATTTTCTATATCGGTTTTGTCCTTTTTTGGCTGGTTGGTTTTTCCAATGCGGTCAATCTCACGGATGGTATTGATGGCTTATCTTCCATTTCTGTGGTGATTAGTCTATCGGCTTATGCGGTCATTGCCTTTGTTGAGGGACAAAATGATATTTTATTGGTCTGTGTGACCATGGTTGGTGCCTTGCTGGGATTTTTCTACTATAATCACAAACCAGCTAAAATTTTTATGGGAGATGTGGGGAGTCTTGCACTTGGTGGCATGCTTGCAACGATTTCTATTGCACTTCATCAAGAATGGACCTTGCTCTTTATCGGACTTGTTTATGTGATTGAAACTTCTTCAGTTATGCTTCAAGTGAGTTACTTCAAATATACCAAGAAAAAATTTGGCGAAGGTAGACGCATTTTTCGGATGACACCTTTTCATCACCATTTAGAATTGGGAGGCTTGACAGGCCGCGGTGAAAAATGGAGCGAATGGAAGGTTGACTTTTTCTTGTGGGGAGTTGGTCTTATCATGAGCTTATTAACCCTTGCCTTCTTATATTTCTAGTCATTAGTCAGTATCAAACAGCAGTCAAATGCTGTTTTTTTTGATATAATAAAAGGAAGTAGAAAAAAGAGGATACTATGAAATTTACAGAACTGACTTTAAAACCTTATATTCAAAAAGCGCTGAAAGAAATCGGCTTTGTCACGGCAACAGAAGTTCAGGAACGCTTGATTCCCATCGTTTTATCTGGCCGTGACTTGGTCGGCGAATCAAAAACAGGTTCAGGTAAGACCCATACTTTCTTGATTCCCATTTTTCAACAATTACAAGAAAATCTAGACCAAGTGCAGGCTGTCATTACCGCACCGTCACGTGAGTTAGCAACGCAGATTTACCAAGCGGCGCGCCAGATTGCCCAGTGTTCGGAGATAGAAATCCGTGTGGTCAACTATGTCGGAGGAACAGACAAGCAGCGTCAGATTGACAAGTTGCAGACTAGCCAGCCTCATATCGTGATTGGAACACCAGGTCGTATCTATGACTTGGTGAAATCAGGTAACTTAGCGATTCACAAGGCGACGACCTTTGTGGTTGATGAAGCGGATATGACCCTTGATATGGGATTTTTGGAAACGGTGGACCGCATTGCTTCGAGCTTGCCAGCCAATTTGCAATTTATGGTCTTTTCAGCGACGATTCCACAGAAATTACAACCCTTTTTAAAGAAATATTTAAGCAATCCTGTCATCGAACAAATCAAGACACAGACAGTCATTTCAGATACGATTGATAACTGGCTGATTTCGACCAAGGGGCGGGATAAAAATGCTCTTATTTTGGAGATTACAAGGCTCATGCAACCCTACTTGGCTATGATTTTCGTCAACACCAAGACACGAGCAGATGAATTGCATAGCTATCTAACAGCGAATGGTCTGAGAGTGGCCAAGATTCATGGGGATATTCCACCGCGCGAACGCAAGCGTATTATGAATCAAGTTAAAAATCTAGAATATGAATACATCGTTGCCACTGATTTAGCAGCGCGTGGTATTGATATTGAAGGAGTTAGCCATGTCATCAATGATGCGATTCCACAAGATTTGTCCTTCTTTGTTCACCGTGTAGGACGTACTGGTCGAAATGGTTTGTCAGGAACAGCCATTACTTTGTATCAACCGAGTGATGATGTAGACATTCGTGAACTTGAAAAACTCAATATCCGATTTGTACCCAAAATGATGAAGGACGGAGAGTTTCAAGATACCTATGATCGTGATCGCCGCCTGAACCGTGAAAAATCAAGGGAGAAATTGGACCTTGAGATGATTGGTTTGGTCAAGAAGAAAAAGAAAAAAATCAAACCAGGCTATAAAAAGAAGATTCAGTGGGCAGTTGATGAAAAACGGCGCAAGACTAAGCGTATGGAAAATCGTGCTAAGGGACGGGCAGAGCGTAAGGCTAAACGCCAGACTTTCTAGGACGATGGCAAAATGAAATAGGAAGATAGATGTTACAAATACTATTAGGGCTATATATCAAAAGCCTTTTGATTGCAGCAGTCTTGGTTATCTTTGTCAGTATCGGCTGGTTTTTACTCCGCCTCCTCAAGAAAAAAGACAAGACGCTCCAAGAACGCCAAGAGGTTCTCTTTGATTTGTTGATTATCAATGTGATGACTATTCCCATTTTATCCTTTGGGATTGTCGGTATTTTGTTGATGATGAGAGTATAAGAAAGAAGGAAAATAGATGTACGATACCATTATTATTGGAGCAGGTCCTGCAGGAATGACCGCAGCTTTATATGCTGCGCGTAGCAATCTAAAAGTAGCTCTTTTAGAACGTGGGATTTACGGTGGGCAGATGAACAATACTGCTGAGATTGAAAATTACCCTGGCTATGATCATATTAGTGGTCCAGAATTGGCTGAAAAAATGTTTACCCCCCTTGATAAATTTGGAGTAGAACATCTCTTTGGTCAGGTTGTTCGTGTAGAGACCCACGGAACTGTCAAACGAGTTGTGACAGAAGATACGACCTTGGAAGCTCATACGATTGTCCTTGCGATGGGGGCAAAACACCGTTTGTTAGGAGTGCCTGGCGAAGATACCTACAATAGCCGCGGTGTGTCTTATTGTGCAGTCTGTGATGGAGCCTTTTTCCGTGGTCAAGACTTGCTAGTTGTTGGTGGTGGTGATTCTGCCGTAGAGGAAGCCCTTTTCTTGACTCAGTTTGCAAATACCGTGACCATTGTTCACCGTCGTGATGAATTACGTGCCCAAAAAGTTATCCAGGAACGTGCCTTTGCCAATGAAAAGATACGTTTTATCTGGGATAGTGTGGTCGAAGAAATCATGGGTGATGACATCAAGGTACAGGAAGTCTTGATAAAAAATGTGAAGACAGGCCAAGTAACAGCCCATGCCTTTGGTGGTGTATTTATCTACGTAGGACTTGATCCGATGACAGAATCTGTAGCGGATTTAGGGATTACAGATGAGCAAGGTTGGGTGGTGACAGATGAGCAAATGGCTACTAGCCAAGCAGGTGTCTTTGCAATCGGTGATATCCGTCAAAAGCAATTGCGTCAAATCACAACAGCAGTTGGTGACGGAGCAATCGCTGGTCAACAGGTTTACCACTATGTCACAGATCATGTAAAGTAAAGGAGAAACGATGTTTCATATCTATGATATTCAGAAAAAAACAGAAGGAATCTCCTTTGAAGAAACTCTTGAGCTCTCTGACGAGTTAATGGAACGAAATCCAGATATTTTAGCTCTTTCACCGATTACGGTGACAGGCCGAGTGAGCTTTGAAGCAGGTCTCTTTCTCTTGAATTACCAAATGACCTATGAGATTACCCTTGCTTCCAGTCGTTCGATGAAACCAGTTGTGCTTTCAGAGGAGTTTTCTGTTCACGAAATCTTTGTAGCAAATGAACAAGCACTGAAAGATCAAGACTTGGTGGAAGAGGAGTTGGTGCTGGTCATTGAAGACGATACCATTGTGCTAGCTGAAAGTGTAGCTGATAATATCTTGTTGCACATTCCACTCAAGGTATTGGCACCTGAGGAAGCGGATGGGGAGGATTTACCATCAGGAGACAATTGGACCGTCATGACAGAAGAGGATTATGCAATAGCAGCTCAAGAGAAAAAAGAAGCAAGCAGTCCCTTTGCCCAATTACAAGGACTTTTTGAGGAAGAATGAAATTGACAGAAAATTGGAAAAATCTTGTCAATGGGTCGATTTCATTGTATAATGAAAAGGATATTAAGAAATAGGAGTAGAATATTCATGACAAAAGCAAATTTTGGTGTTGTAGGAATGGCTGTTATGGGTCGTAACCTTGCACTTAACGTAGAATCAAGAGGCTACACTGTTGCGATTTACAACCGTTCAGCAGATAAGACAGAAGATGTTGTGGCAAGCAATCCTGGTAAAAAATTAGTACCAAGCTATGATGTAGAGAGTTTTGTAGCATCCATTGAAAAACCGCGTCGTATCATGCTCATGGTGCAGGCAGGTCCTGGAACGGATGCCACCATCCAAGCATTGTTGCCTCACCTTGATGAGGGAGACATCTTGATTGACGGCGGAAATACCTTCTACGAAGATACGATTCGTCGCTCCAAAGAGTTGGCTAATTCAGGTATCAACTTCATCGGAACAGGGGTTTCTGGTGGTGAAAAAGGAGCGCTTGAAGGTCCTTCTATCATGCCAGGTGGACAAAAAGAAGCCTATGAATTAGTGGCAGATGTTTTAGAAGAAATCTCTGCCAAAGCTCCTGAAGACGGTGCGCCATGTGTGACCTATATCGGTCCAGACGGTGCTGGTCATTATGTGAAGATGGTCCACAACGGTATCGAGTATGGGGATATGCAGTTGATTGCAGAAAGCTATGATTTGATGCAACACTTGCTCGGTCTTTCTGTGGATGAAATGGCTGACATCTTCACCGAATGGAACAAGGGTGAGCTTGATAGCTACCTCATTGAAATTACAGCAGATATTTTAAAACGCAAGGATGATCAAGGCCAAGATGGACCAATCGTTGACTACATTTTAGATGCTGCTGGAAACAAGGGAACTGGTAAATGGACTAGCCAATCTTCACTTGATTTGGGAGTGCCATTGTCACTGATTACAGAATCTGTCTTTGCACGTTATATCTCAACCTACAAGGAAGAGCGTGTGCATGCTAGCAAGATTTTACCAAAACCAGCAGCCTTTGCCTATGAAGGAGATAAGGCTGAGTTGATTGAAAAAATCCGTCAAGCACTTTACTTCTCCAAAATCATGTCTTACGCCCAAGGGTTCGCTCAATTGCGTGTAGCGTCTAAAGAAAACAATTGGAATCTTCCATTTGGTGAAATCGCAAAAATCTGGCGTGCAGGCTGTATCATTCGTGCTCGCTTCTTGCAAAAGATTACCGATGCCTATGGTCGTGACGAAGACCTTGCCAACCTTCTCTTGGATGAATACTTCCTTGATGTGACAGCCAAGTACCAACAAGCTGTTCGTGATGTGGTTACATTGGCGGTTCAAGCAGGGGTTCCTGTACCAACCTTCTCAGCAGCGATTACCTACTTTGATAGCTACCGCGCTGAAAACCTATCAGCCAACCTAATCCAAGCACAGCGTGACTACTTCGGAGCGCACACGTATGAGCGCAAAGACAAAGAAGGAATCTTCCATTATTCATGGTATGATGAAAAATAATCTATGGTAAAAAAAATCTTAATTGCAGGTCGGGAGCGCAATCTGTCCCATTTTGTGTCCATGGAGTTGCAAAAAAACGACTACTTGGTCGACTATGCTTCGACAGGAAAAGAAGCGCTTCTGCTTGCCTATGAGACAGATTTTGATTTGATTCTCATGAGCTTCCGGTTATCAGATATGACAAGTCATGAATTGGCAGCGGAATTGATTACTATCAAGCCGACAATGGTCATGATTGTTGTCGTGGATAGCGAGGATGCGAAAAAGCATGGAGATATTATTCAACGCTATGCAGTTTCCTATATTATCAAACCCTTTGTCGTTAGTGAATTGGTTGAGCAGGTTACCTCGATTTTTAGGGGACGAGATTTTATTGATGAACATTGCAAGCAAGTGAAACTCCAAGCAGCTTATCGTGATTTAAAGATTGATTTTCAAAATCGCACGGTGACCCGTGGCCGAGAACCAATCAATCTGACCCGTCGCGAATACGATTTGCTTGCAACCTTGATGAATAGTCAAGAAATTTTGACCCGTGAGCAATTGTTGGAGAGGGTCTGGAAGTATGAAGCAGCAGCAGAGACCAATGTCGTAGATGTCTATATCCGCTATCTGCGTGGAAAATTAGACTTACCAGGTCGAGAATCGTACATTAAGACTGTCCGTGGCGTTGGTTACGCCATGCGAGAGGAATAATGACTACGCTATAAAAATCAAAAACTGACTAGGCAACGAAACCGCAGGTAAACTAGAGTTCAGCACGGTTAGTTAATGACATCAGGATTTGATTTTTGACGAGTATAAAGAGAATAAAAACTCTCATCAAGAGCTTATTGTGAACGGCTCCCTGTCAAGTAGACAGTCAAATAATAAAAGATACTAAGCAACCTGATTCCTGAATTCCCAAGGAGTCAGGTTGTTTAATTTTGTTTGATAACGTTGTGTATTGTAAAACTGGATATAGCTTTCGACATCTGCGACTAGTTCCTCATAGGTCTTGTATTTCTTGAGATGATAAGACTCTGTCTTGAAATGCCCAAAGAAACTTTCAATCGGTGCATTGTAGATACATTTCCCAACTCGTGACATCGATAGAGTGATGCCTGCCTGTGTTGTAAAATGACGATATTCTTTTGATGTGTACTGACTGCCACGATCGCTATGAATGAGCGGTATTGCTCCTGGATTGGCTGCTAGAGCTTTCTTAATGGTCTTCATGACCAAGGGATTATCATTGTTGTGACCAATCTCATAGGCGATAATTGAGCCATCATATAGGTCCTTGATTGCACTCAAATAAGCCTTGGCACCGAGACCGTATTGTAAGTAGGTGACATCTGTGCACCATTTCTGATTCGGTGCTGTCGCAGTAAAATCACGATTAAGAAGATTTTCAGCGTAGAATCTGTCGCCAGCTTTCGTACAAGCATGTCTCACACGACGAATAGCTGAGCTGATGCCAAGAATCCGCATCAGCCGACGAATCCGTTTCTTATTGTAGTTGGTAGCGAGTTGACGGTTAGTGAATGTCGTCATGCGACGGTAACCTAGAATGCCATTGTAATGTTTATGGAGTTCCTGAATCTTCTCCATCAGTTTCTTGTTTTCTTTCTCAGAGGTTGTTTCATCATGATTGAGCCACTTATAATAGCCTGAACGTGAGACTTTCAGAATCTGGCATAAAATAGAGATAAGACTATCTGGGTGTTCATCATGGTAATCTCTAATAGCTTGGAACTTCTCTAGGTGCTTTCCCGCTCTTAGCGACGGTTTCGCCGTTTGATTTCTTCCAACTTTTTTAGGAGGCCAACCTCCATTTCTAGATAACGGTTGCGTTCTTCCAGTTGCTTGATTTTGAGTTGAAGTTCTTCAGCTTCAGTGAGGTTTGGCTTACTGTCCAATCCTTTTCCACGTCTATCAACGAGTCCCTGTGAGCCACTCTCCTCAAACTTACGTACCCATGAATACA
>NZ_JBFRYH010000044.1:0-18997 GCF_040984445.1 Streptococcus handemini | reverse complement strand
CGGTTGGATTTTGGAAAGAAAATGAGCATGCGTCGTAAGAAATATGTCCTTAGTCTATCCTTTGACCAGTATTTAAAACGATTACTTTAAATCAAAAAAGTGTTTGAGGTAGAAAAAAGCCGAAGACCGTTTCATGCGTTTGTCGTGGTCTAAATCCTAGCACTTTCGCATTTTTATGAAAATATGGTATAATGAAATGATTATACTGTGAGGATAAAACATGTTCCGCTTTCCATTTAAGAAAAAAGAAACGATTGAAACAGCTATTCAAGTTCCTAAGCATATTGCCATTATCATGGATGGAAATGGTCGCTGGGCGAAAAAGCGAATGCAGCCACGTGTCATGGGGCATAAGGCAGGTATGGATGCTCTGCAACGAGTGACCAAATCGGCCTCTGATATGGGAGTCAAGGTCTTAACCGTCTATGCCTTTTCGACAGAGAATTGGACACGACCGGAAAAAGAAGTCAAATTCATCATGAACTTGCCTGTTGAATTTTATGATAAATATGTGCCTGATTTGCATGCCAATAACGTCAAAATCCAGATGATTGGTGATCATGCGCGCCTACCTGAAGAAACAAAATCAGCTCTTGAAAAAGCTATCCAAAAAACCAAGCACAATACGGGATTGATTTTGAATTTTGCCTTGAATTACGGTGGTCGTGATGAATTGACCCATGCGGTAAAAGAAATTGCGCAAGCCGTGCTCGATACGAAATTTAACCCAGGAGACATCGATGAACGCTTGATTTCTGGCTATCTCTATACCAATGCCTTGCCCTATACCTTGCGTGATCCAGATTTAGTCATTCGGACGAGTGGCGAGTTGCGTTTGAGTAACTTTTTACCTTGGCAAACAGCCTATAGTGAATTGTACTTTACAGATGTAGCCTGGCCAGATTTTGATGAAAAAGCGCTTCATGAAGCGGTTAAAGAATACAATAAACGCCACAGACGTTTCGGTGGTATCTAAGAGGGAGAAAATATGTCAAAGGATTTACAGAAACGAGTCATTTTTGGCGGAATTGCGCTAGCTGTTTTTATTCCGTTTTTACTAAAAGGTGGAGTTCCTTTTCAACTGTTTACTGGTCTTTTAGCGATGATTGCCACTGCTGAGCTAATCAAGATGCATGGATTGTTGCCAAATTCAATTGAGGGCATGCTGGCCATGTTGGGCAGCCTTGTCTTGACCTTACCTTTAGAAAACTATATCCCCTTTCTACCGACAGATGGAAACTATACCGCCTATGCTATTGTGGTCTTCTGCCTATTAGGATCAACGGTCTTGAATATTGATCACTATTCTTATGCAGAAGTTGCCTTTCCAATCGCATCTAGTTTTTATGTCGGAATTGGCTTTCATCATCTGGTATTAGCTCGTATGGATAGTCTTGAAAAGGTCTTGTTTGCTTTATTCATCGTTTGGGCGACAGATATTGGAGCCTATCTGATTGGTAGTCAGATTGGGCGGCGTAAGTTAATGCCAAAAGTCTCGCCAAATAAAACTGTGGAAGGCAGTCTTGGTGGTATTGTTTCTGCGGTGGTGGTAGCCATGATTTTCATTTTGGTGAATAAGATGGTGACAGCAGGTTACTCATTTGTAGCCATGCTATTCTTAGTTGCCTTATTTTCTATTGCTGCCCAGTTTGGTGACTTAGTAGAAAGTGCCATTAAACGTCGCTTTGGTGTCAAGGACTCTGGCAAAGTCATTCCAGGTCATGGTGGTATTTTAGATCGATTTGATAGTTTGATTTTTGTCTTTCCTATCATGCACTTTTTTGGATTATTCTAAGGAGAAATAATGAAAGGAATTATAGCGTTTATTTTTATCTTTGGTGTGATTGTGGTTGTTCATGAGTTTGGACACTTCTATTTTGCCAAGAAATCAGGGATTCTTGTACGGGAATTTGCCATTGGAATGGGGCCGAAAATCTTTTCCCATATCGGATCAGATGGTACGGCTTATACCATTCGCATCTTGCCCTTGGGAGGCTATGTCCGTATGGCCGGCTGGGGTGAAGACAAGACAGAAATAAAGACGGGAACACCGGCTTCGCTCACGGTCAATGCAGAAGGGGTGGTGACTCGTATCAATCTGTCTAACAAGTCCTTGGACGATACCAGTCTTCCCATGAATGTGACGTCCTACGATTTTGAGGAAAAACTTGACATCACAGGCCTGGTCTTAGAAGAGAGTAAAACATTTCCAGTAGACCATGATGCAACGATTATTGAGGAAGACGGTACAGAAGTGCGCATTGCTCCCCTCGATGTTCAGTATCAAAACGCTTCTGTCTGGGGCCGTTTAATCACCAATTTTGCAGGTCCAATGAATAATTTCATTTTAGGCTTTGTTGCCTTTGTCCTCTTTTTCTTCCTACAAGGGGGAGTGCCAGATGTGACGAGTAATCAGGTGACGGTGACAGAAGGCGGTGCCATTCAGCAGGCAGGTGTTGTCACAGGTGATCAGATTCTTGCTATCAATGGTGAAAAGGTTGGTGACTATACTGATATTTCACGTAGTATTGCCAAGGCTAGTCAAGATGCCAAAGTAGCTCCAACTCTTGCTGTAGAAGTTAGTCATGAGGGACAGAAAAAGACGCTTGATGTGACGACCAAAGAACAAGATGGTCGGTATTATCTTGGTATTTCACCGATTTTAAAGACGGGCTTTGTTGATAAAGTAGTCGGTGGATTCAAGGAAACATTTTCAACCAGTTTATTGATTGTGAAGGCTTTGAAGAATATTATTTCCCAGTTTGATTTGAATAAATTAGGTGGTCCAGTTGCCATCTATCAAATTAGCTCACAAGCAGCAGATAGTGGCTGGGGTGATGTTTTGCGCTTGCTTGCCATGCTATCCATTAACCTAGGGATCTTTAACTTGATTCCGATTCCTGCCCTTGACGGTGGGAAAATTGTCATCAACATCATTGAAGCGATTCGTAGAAAACCGCTCAAACAAGAAACGGAATCTTATATTACTCTAGCAGGTGTTGCAGTCATGGTGATTCTCATGATTGCAGTGACTTGGAATGATATTTTACGTGTCTTTTTCTAAAAGAGGAAATTTAAGGAGAGAAAAATAGTATGAAACAATCAAAGATGATCATCCCAACCTTGCGGGAAATGCCTTCTGATGCACAGGTGATTAGCCATGCCTTAATGGTACGCGCTGGCTATGTTCGTCAGGTATCAGCAGGAATTTACAGCTATTTGCCACTAGCTAACCGTGTGATTGAAAAAGCAAAAAACATTATGCGTCAAGAGTTTGACAAGATTGGTGCGGTCGAATTTTTAGCCCCAGCACTTTTATCAGCTGACATCTGGCGTGAATCAGGTCGCTATGATACGTATGGCGATGACCTTTATAAGTTAAAGAATCGTGAGGGTTCAGATTTTATTTTGGGACCTACTCATGAAGAAACGGTGACCTTGTTGGCCCGCGATGCGGTGCAATCTTATAAGCAGTTGCCCTTGAATATTTATCAAATTCAGCCTAAGTATCGTGATGAAAAACGTCCACGTAATGGTCTGCTTCGTGGTCGTGAATTTATCATGAAAGATGGCTACAGCTTCCATGCAAGCTACGATAGTTTGGATCAGACCTACGATGATTACAAGTCAGCTTATGAAGCGATTTTTACCCGTGCAGGGTTAGAATTTAAGGCAATCATCGGTGATGGTGGTGCCATGGGTGGTAAGGATAGCCAGGAATTTATGGCTATTACTCCAGATCGTACTGTTCTTGACCGTTGGGTGGTATTGGATAAGTCTGTTACTTCTTTTGATGAGATTCCTGAAGAAGTTCTAGCAGCAATCAAGGAAGAATTGGCAGCTTGGTTAGTATCAGGAGAAGATACGATTGTTTATTCGAGCGAATCAAGCTATGCAGCCAATCTTGAAATGGCAACGAGTGACTATAAGCCGCGTAATGTGGTCGTAGCAGAAGAAGAACTGGTCAAGGTTGCAACACCAGACAGTAAAACCATTGATGAAGTGGCTTCCTTCTTAAATCTTTCAGAAGAACAAGCCATTAAAACCATGCTCTTTATGGCAGATGGGGAACCCGTGGTTGCTTTACTTGTTGGAAATGACCAAGTCAATGATGTCAAATTAAAAAATCACTTGGGTGCGGATTTCTTTGATGTCGCAACGCCAGAACAGGCTGTTGAGGTCTTTGGAGCTTCATTTGGTTCATTGGGGCCAGTGGGCCTTCCTGAAACGGTGAAAATTATTGCTGACCGTAAGGTCCAAGGCTTGAAAAATGCGGTGGTTGGTGCCAATGAAGATGGTTTCCACTATACAGGTGCGAATGCAGGCCGTGATTATCAAGTTAGTGAATATGTAGACATTCGTGAGGTGAAAGAAGGCGAACCTTCGCCAGATGGAAAAGGAACCTTGCAGTTTGCTCGTGGAATTGAAATCGGTCACATCTTTAAATTGGGGACACGCTACTCAGACAGCATGAACGCAACGATTTTAGATGAAAATGGTCGTGCTGTACCAATTATTATGGGATGCTACGGTATCGGAGTTAGCCGTTTATTGTCAGCCGTCTTAGAGCAGCATGCTCGTTTGTTTGTCAATAAAACACCAAAGGGGGAATACCGCTTTGCTTGGGGGATTAACTTCCCGAAAGAATTGGCGCCATTTGATGTGCACTTGATTCCAGTAAATGTGAAAGATGAAGCAGCCATGAGCTTGACCCAGTCAATTGAAGAGAATTTGGTAGCAGCTGGTTATGAAGTTTTAACGGATGACCGTAATGAGCGTGTCGGTGTGAAATTCTCAGATAGTGACTTGATTGGTTTGCCAATTCGTGTAACAGTTGGTAAAAAAGCAGCAGAAGGCATTGTTGAAGTGAAAATCAAGGGAACAGGTGATACGGTCGAAGTTCATGTGGATCAATTACTTGAAACCCTCCAAATCTTAGCCAACAAATAAGAAGCTGCTGAGATAGAAAGGCTCTGATCTAACAGATTATTATATGCAGTACGTAAAAAGACTTAAAACCACTGTTTTAAGTCTTTTGTGATGCTTAGTGAGTGTTATTTGTTGAT
The DNA here is from genome assembly GCF_040984445.1 of Streptococcus handemini. Lineage (NCBI taxonomy): Bacteria > Bacillati > Bacillota > Bacilli > Lactobacillales > Streptococcaceae > Streptococcus > Streptococcus handemini. The sequence continues at coordinate 13,931 of NZ_JBFRYH010000044.1, read as the reverse complement.
GTGTAGCTCTGCTAGCTGTTCCAAAATAGTGTCAAGGGAAGCGCCTGCTTGCAAGAGGGCTGCTGCGGTGTAGCTGCCTTCGACAATGGGAACAGACTGGATTAGGAGATCTTTGTCAGAGAAGTCTGCGACCATTTCTATGTTCATGCGAGCGCTGCCTAAGTCAAAGAAGGCAAGGATGGTATCTGCGGGATTGTTTGCGACAGTCTCTTCTACTCGGGAAAATTCTGTTCCGATACTGCCGTCTTCTAGTCCACCACAATAGGTTAGCGGAACATCTTTTGCGACTTCGGAGATGATATTAACAACTCCTTGTGCGAGATGATGCGAGTGCGAGACGAGGACGATACCGATTGTTGTCATACCAGTCCAGCCTCCATTAGGGCTTCAAAGAGAAGACCAGACGAGTAAGAACCAGGATCGATATGGCCGATGGATCGTTCACCGACATAAGAAGCCCGTCCTTTGGTAGCTTGAAGATCTTTAGTATTCTCAACGGATGCACGAATGGAGTCAAGGCTTAATGTTTCAGCTTTTACATCGGCAATGACCGAAGTCCAGACATCTACCATGGTCTTTTCACCTACTGCTGCCTTGCCTCGCTTCTGAATCATATCCAGTCCAGCTTGAAGGCTATCAAGGAGGGAAGCATTCGCTTGCGCACTCTTGGTTAGTCCCATAAAGGCTGAGCCATAGAGAGGACCAGAGGCACCTCCGACCTTGCTGAGTAGCTGCATCGAAACAATCCTGAAGATTTCATCAGGACTGGTAAAGGCCTTGCCGTCTAATTGTTCCATGACGGCAGTCATACCGCGGGCCATATTGCCTCCGTGATCACCGTCTCCAATCGGTGTATCCAGTTCACTCAACAAGTCTTTGTTTTCTTGGATTTTTTGGGCAAATAATTGCATCCATTTGAATACTGCTTGTGTCTCCATATCTTCTCCTTTACCAAGCTGGGGTTTCAACAGCTGATTCTAGGGCTTCTAACCAGCTGCTATCTTCTAGTTTGATGAGGGTGAGAGAAAGTCCTGCCATGTCGATTGATGTCATATAGTTTCCAATCTTATGGTAGATCACTTCAATCTGTTTGCTCTCTAAGAGTTGTGCGACGTCGTTTGCAAAAACATACTGTTCCATGAGTGGAGTAGCTCCGAGTCCATTGATAAGAAGACCGTATTTTTCACCTGCTTTGGCCTCAAAATCTTGAATCAATTTAGCGACTAATTCTTCAGCCAAGTCTTTAGACGGTTGGAGTTTTTCCTTCTTATATCCTGGTTCGCCATGGATACCGACACCGTATTCAAATTCATCTTCTTCTAGGACAAAACCTGGTTTTCCAACCTCAGGGACAGTAGCTCCTGAAAGGGCTAGTCCAATGGTTTTAATCTGAGGAACAAGTTTATCTGCTAATTCTTTGATTTCAGCGAGGGATTTTCCTGTTTCAGCAGCATGACCAAGAATCTTATGGACTAAAATCGTGCCAGCAACACCGCGGCGCCCCTGTGTATAGAGGCTGTTTTCGACTGCAATATCATCATCCACGACGACACTTGCGACTTCAATACCTTCCATTTCAGCCAATTCTTGTGCCATTTCAAAGTTCATGATGTCGCCAGAATAGTTTTTGATAACCATAAAGACACCGGCCCCTTCGTCAGCTGCTTTAATCGCTTCTAAGATTTGATCTGGCGTTGGCGAAGTAAAGACAGCTCCACACACAGCAGCTGATAGCATACCACGTCCAACAAATCCTGCGTGAGACGGCTCATGACCAGAACCACCACCTGAGATAAGCCCAACTTTTCCACGTTTTTCAGCTTTTCGAACGATGACATCATAGCCGTCTAAGCGATCGACCAATTGACCATGCATAAAGACAAGACCTTGGAGCATTTCATCAACAACGTGCTCTGGCTGATTGATAATTTTTTTCATGAGTATTCCTCCTAATGAATATGAGTCATAAGAAGAGATTTGTCCTAGGAAGGTGGATGTTCGAAAGAGGTAATCTATTCTTATGATGACAATGATGATTACGCTTACAGTATACTGGATTTTGAGGAGAAAAGAAAGGGACAAAATAGGCTGTCTGTCCCTTTGGATTTTTGGGAAAATATGGTAAGGTAGAGGTAGAATGACTGGAAGATTTTGATAGAGTACCAAGCAGTTTTTAAGTTGAATGGAAGGATTAGAAAAGAGTAAGGCATGGGAACATCTCTGATTACAAAGAAGCGGATTGCAAAGGCCTTTAAACGACAATTGGTTCAAAAGAGCTTCGACAAACTATCGGTTGTGGATATTATGCAGGAAGCCAACATGCGCCGCCAGACCTTTTATAATTATTTTTTAGATAAGTATGAACTACTGGATTGGATTTTTGAAACGGAGTTACAGGAGCAGGTTACCGATAATCTCAACTATATCAGTGGCTTGACCTTGCTCGATGAATTGCTCTACTATATTGAACGAAATCAGTCCTTCTATGTTCAGTTGTTTGAAATCAAAGGTCAAAATGCTTTTGTTGCTTATCTAGAAGGGTATTGTCAGATTTTGCTCGAGAAGATTCTCCGGGAAGTGCAAAGTCAGGAGCGTGTGGACTTAGAGGAGAACTATACACAATTCTTAGTTGCTTATCATGCGGGGGCTCTAATCTCCTTGATTGAGCGGGGAATTCGGCAGTGTCCGTGTAGGCTTTGTGAGCAGTACCCTTATTTGGTGCAAGTGGTCACAAAATCAGTTAGAGAGCGAAAGGGGAAGTAAATGGTTGCCATTATTAATCAAGCTCATCTCGTCATTTCTCAATATATAGATGGTTTTTTGCTGACTCACCCAGAGCTTGAGCGGCTGGAGCAAGAGCCAATTATTGCCTTGCGGGAGCAAGACAAGACCTGTATTCCTTTGATTTCAGGAGGAGGCGCTGGTCATGAACCCATGCATCTAGGCTTTGTAGGGCAGGGGATGCTGACAGCAGCAGTTTATGGTGAAGTCTTTATTCCACCAACCGCTGATCAAATCTTGCGTGCTATTCGCCATGTGAATAAGGGAAAAGGCGTTTTTGTTATCGTTAAAAATTTCGAAGCAGATTTACTAGCTTTTCAGGAGGCTATCCATCAAGCGCGTCAAGAAGGGATTCCAGTCAAGTATATTGTGTCCCATGATGATATTTCCGTCGATACCAAAAAGAATTTCCAAAAGCGGCACAGGGGATTGGCAGGAACGATTTTACTGCATAAGATTGTAGGGGCAGCCGCCCAGTCAGGCTTGTCCTTGGATGATTTAGAACAACTGGCTCTAGCCTTGTCAACAGAGATTGCGACCATTGGTTTTGCAACGAGTTCAGCCCATTTTCCTCAAGCAGCTCTCCCTCTCTTTGAACTACAAGAAGGGCAGATTTCCTATGGCATCGGTATCCACGGAGAAGAAGGCTATCGGACGGTTCCCTTTGAATCATCGGAGCAATTAGCCAATGAAATTGTCAACAAGTTAAAATTGCGTTTCCGTTGGCAAGAGGGGGAAGAGTTTATCCTCTTGGTGAATAATTTAGGGACGATTTCCGAGTTAGAACAAGGTGTTTTTCTCAATGATATTTGCCAATTATTGGATTTGGAAGGTTTGCGGCTTCCTTTTATCAAGGCAGGACGGTTTGCGACCAGCTTAGACATGTCAGGGCTATCTGTCACCCTTTGCCGTGTCAAAGACCCTATCTGGCTTGAGTATCTACAGGAAAAAACTACCGCACCAGCTTGGTAGAGTGGATAGAAAGGTTGAGCATGCGGTTCAGCCTTTTTGACTGGGTAGTAATCGCTACAAAGTCCTTCCTTGAGTTCAAATAATCAGTTAATATCAAAAAATAACTTTTTTTGAAATTTTCTTAAGTAGTGCGGACGCAAGCAACCTCCTCACTAGTTGAGGATTATTTCATAATCCTTATTTCCAACCAGTCCCCCAGACTGTTGAAGCAATGCTTATTTTTGAACCTAGGTCTCAAAAATTCCGCTATTAGTGACAGCAACACTGTCACTAATAATACCACTAGGGCGAAAATATCCTTTCAAGCTCACTTCGTTCGCTCTAAACTGCGGAATCTTATTTTACTATTCGATACATCGTGTTATTTTTTGATGTTGGATGAGTATTAAGTCTCACTTTTTCACTAAAACCTTCTTGTTACTCTTGCTCTCATCTTGCGATTGCTCCTAGTAGTGGCTGTGGAAGAATGGGGGAACTTGTGGTAAAATAGAGAGAATAGAAAGACAAGGATAATAGAATGACAGATACCTTTCAATTGCTATTGAATCAAATTGGTCTACCGCTTGAGTTGAAAGAGTCAAGCGCCTTTTCAAATGCCAAGATTGAGCAGGTCTTGGTACATAAAAAGAGTAAAATCTGGGATTTCACCTTTCGGTTTGAGGCGCCCTTGCCTTTGCAGCAGTATCAATTGTTTAAGGCCAAGCTTCTCAACGAGTTTCAAAAGACAGGCAATCAGGCTCGTTTTCGGATCAATACGGATTCAGAGCAGATAGACTCCGCTTTGATACAGGCTTACTATCTAGAAGCCTTTACAGAGGAGTTGTGCCAAAGTGCAGGTTTTCGCTCGATTTTTCAGCCCCTACCGGTTGAATTTCGGGATGGTGTTCTGTGGATAAAAGGTCCAGCTTCTGTGGATACGCCGCATTTCCGAAAGAATCATTTGCCAAACTTGGTCGAGCAATTTGCTCGTTTTGGCTTTGCTCATCTTGCGGTCGATATCGAGGTTTGTGAGGAAATGACCAAGGCTCAGGTTGAGGAATTTCATGCTCAGAATGAAGAACTCCTCCAAAAAGCGAGTCAGGAAACCCTGGAAGCCATGGAACAACTAGCCAAAATGGCACCTCCGCCAGAAGCTAGTCCGCAGCCAAGTTTTCAAGATTTTAAAAAGCAGGCACCACGTAAGGTCAGCCTTGATAAATCAGAGATTACACCGATGATTGAGATTGATACGGAGGAAAATCGCATTGTCTTTGAGGGCGTGGTCTTTGATGTGGAACAACGGACGACACGGACAGGGCGGGTCATTATCAATTTCAAGATGACCGACTACACCTCTTCGTTTTCTATGCAAAAATGGGCGAAAAATGAGGAAGAAGCGCAGAAATTTGACATGGTGAAAAAAGGGAATTGGCTCCGTGTGCGCGGCAATATCGAGACCAATAATTTCACGCGCGACTTGACCATGAATGTTCAGGAGATTCAAGAAGTCAAGCGTGACATCCGTAAGGACCTTATGCCCGATGACCAGAAGCGGGTGGAATTTCATGCCCATACCAATATGTCTACCATGGATGCCCTACCAGCAGTTGAGGACTTGATTGCTAGAGCTGCTAAGTGGGGACATAAGGCCATTGCTATTACCGACCACGGAAATGTTCAATCTTTCCCACATGGTTATCATGCTGCCCGCAAGGCGGGAATCAAGGCTCTCTTTGGTATGGAAGCCAATATCGTAGAAGACAGTGTACCGATTGTCTACAATGAAGCAAACCTTGACTTGTCTGATGCGACCTACGTGGTCTTTGACGTGGAAACAACTGGTCTTTCTGCGGTCTACAATAGCTTGATTCAGATAGCAGCGTCTAAGATGCACAAGGGAAATGTGATTGCTGAATTTGATGAATTTATCAATCCGGGTCATCCCTTGAGCCAGTTTACGACTGACTTGACAGGAATTACCGATGAGCATGTCAGAAATGCTAAACCACTTGAGCAGGTCTTACAGGAATTTCAAGCCTTCTGTGAGGGTTCAGTTCTAGTCGCCCACAATGCGACCTTTGACGTTGGCTTTATGGATGTCAATTATGAGCGAGCAGGCATGTCGACCATTACTCAGCCTGTCATCGATACCCTAGAATTTGCCCGCAACCTCTATCCAGAATACAAACGGCATGGTCTGGGGCCTTTGACTAAGCGGTTTGGCGTGGCACTTGAGCATCACCACATGGCCAATTATGACGCGGAAGCAACAGGACGTCTCCTCTTTATCTTCTTGAAAGACGCTCTTGAAAAACATGGCATCAGCCGTTTAAGCCAATTAAATACCGAGTTAATCGCAGAGGATTCCTACAAAAAAGCTCGTGTCAAACACGCGACTGTCTATGTCACCAATCAGGTGGGCTTGAAAAATATCTTCAAGCTGGTGTCCCTCTCCAACACCAAGTATTTTGAAGGGGTGCCACGGATTCCGCGGACGATCTTAAATGAACACCGTGAGGGATTGATTTTAGGGACAGCCTGTCAAGAGGGCGAAGTCTTTGATGAGTTGCTTTCAAAAGGGATTGACGAAGCTGTTAAGGTAGCAAGCTACTATGATTTCATTGAGGTCATGCCCCCTGCTCTTTATGAACCGATGATTGCCAAGGAACAATTCAAGGACATGGCAGAAATAGAGGCGGTCATTCAAAAACTTATCGAAGTTGGTCGCAGGGCCAATCTGCCTGTTCTTGCAACAGGAAATGTCCACTACATTGACCCAGAAGAAGAGATTTACCGTGAGATTATCGTGCGTTCCTTGGGACAAGGGGCGATGATTAACCGAACCATTGGTCACGGAGAAAATGCTCAGCCAGCTCCCCTACCAAAAGCCCATTTCCGCACGACAAATGAAATGTTGGATGAATTTGCCTTTTTAGGTGAAGAGTTGGCGCGTGAAATTGTCATTACCAATCCAAATGCCATGCTTGAGCGTTTTGAAGAGGTTGAAGTGGTCAAAAAAGACCTCTATACTCCTTATCTAGAAAATGCCGAAGAGCGGGTAGCAGAATTAACTTACAAAAAAGCCTTTGAAATCTACGGCAATCCTTTGCCAGATATCATTGACTTGCGGATTGAAAAAGAGTTGACCTCGATTTTGGGGAATGGCTTTGCTGTGATTTATCTGGCTTCGCAGATGTTGGTAACGCGCTCCAATGACCGTGGTTACTTAGTTGGTTCCCGGGGGTCTGTTGGCTCAAGCTTTGTTGCCACCATGATTGGGATTACCGAGGTTAATCCTATGCCACCGCATTATGTCTGTCCAAATTGCCAGTATAGTGAGTTCATTACAGACGGTTCCTATGGTTCTGGTTTTGACATGCCAGACAAGGACTGTCCAGAATGTGGTCACAAATACGCCAAAGATGGGCAGGATATTCCCTTTGAAACCTTCTTGGGATTTGACGGGGATAAGGTACCCGATATCGACTTGAACTTCTCAGGAGATGACCAGCCAGATGCCCACTTGGACGTTCGGAAAATCTTTGGTGACCAATATGCCTTTCGAGCTGGAACAGTTGGTACGGTTGCGGCAAAAACAGCCTACGGCTATGTGCGTGGTTATGAGCGAGACTATGGCAAGTTCTACCGCGATGTAGAAGTGGAGCGCTTGGCTGCAGGAGCCGCTGGGGTGAAACGGACGACTGGTCAGCACCCGGGAGGAATCGTGGTTATCCCAAACTATATGGATGTCTATGATTTTACCCCTGTCCAATACCCAGCAGATGACTTGACGGCTAGCTGGCAGACAACCCACTTCAACTTCCACGATATTGATGAAAACGTCTTAAAGCTTGATGTACTGGGACACGATGACCCGACCATGATTCGCAAACTCCAAGACTTGTCAGGCATTGACCCACAGACCATTCCAGCAGATGACAAGGGAGTGATGGCGCTCTTTTCTGGAACGGAAGTATTAGGGGTGACACCTGAGCAGATTGGCACGCCAACTGGTATGTTAGGTATTCCTGAATTTGGAACGAATTTTGTCCGGGGAATGGTAGAGGAGACGCATCCAACCACCTTCTCTGAGCTCCTCCAATTATCTGGACTCTCGCACGGAACAGATGTGTGGCTGGGTAACGCCCAAGATTTGATTAAGGCAGGCATTGCGGACTTGTCTACGGTTATCGGCTGTCGGGATGACATCATGGTCTACCTCATGCACGCAGGACTTCCTCCGAAAATGGCCTTTAACATCATGGAGCGGGTACGTAAGGGAGCCTGGCTCAAGATTTCCGAGGACGAGCGCAATGGCTATATTCAGGCTATGAAGGACAACAATGTCCCTGATTGGTACATTGAATCTTGTGGAAAAATCAAGTACATGTTCCCCAAAGCCCATGCGGCAGCCTATGTTATGATGGCGCTTCGTGTAGCCTACTTTAAAGTGCATCATCCGATTTATTACTATTGTGCCTATTTCTCGATTCGGGCCAAGGCCTTTGATCTTGCTACCATGTCTGGTGGCTTAGACCGAGTCAAGGCGAAAATGGAAGAAATCACTATCAAGAAGAAAAACAATGAAGCAAGTAACGTAGAGCAGGACCTCTTTACCACGCTTGAAATTGTCAATGAAATGCTGGAACGCGGCTTTAAATTTGGCAAGCTAGACTTGTATCGATCTGATGCGACCGAATTCCAAATCGAAGGCGATACCTTGATACCGCCCTTTGTTGCCATGGATGGTCTAGGAGAAAGCGTTGCTTGTCAGGTTGTCAAGGCGCGTGAGGAAGGAGAGTTTCTCTCTAAAACCGAGTTACGAAAGCGTGGAGGGCTTTCTGCAACCCTTGTCGACAAGCTCGATGAAATGGGCATTCTAGGCAATATGCCAGAGGACAACCAGCTGAGTCTGTTTGATGAATTGTTTTAAGAACTGAAAAAACCATTTTGGAAAGACCAAAATGGTTTTTTGTATGCTTGTTTTGCAATGGAGAATGAGTAGGGAAGCTACTTTTTGACAAGGCTTACTTGCCAATCAACTGGTGTTCTTTGAGATAGGTTTTTGCGACTTGGCTTGGGGCTTTGCCTTCAATATTGACTTGATAGTTCATGTCTTGCATGTCTTTTTCGGTGATTTTGCCCGCCAGTTGGTTGAGGATTGCTTCCAGTTGTGGGTATTTTTTCAGTGTTTCTTCGCGTAAGAGAGGCGCACCTTGATAAGGCGGAAAAAGTTGCTTGTCGTCCTTGAGTGTTTTGAGGTGATATTCCTGCAGTTCACTGTCCGTCGAATAAGCATCAATCAGTTGAACATTGCCGTTGTCAATCGCCTTATATCGTAGGGCTGGCTCTAGAGTTTTAACGTTGAGTTGAAGCTTGTAGCGGTCTTTCAAACCTTTTCCTCCGTCTTCGCGGTCGTTAAATTCCAAGCTAAAGCCAGCCGTTGCGCTTGCCTGAACCTTGGCTAAATCGGAAATCGTTTCTAAGCTATGTTCCTTAGCGTAGTCTTCCTTTACTGCAAGAGCATAGGTATTTTGATAGCGCATGGGCTTAAGATAGATGAGTCTATCTTGGGCGAAAATTCCCTTTCGGGCTGCTTGATAGACTTCTTCTGGGTCAGTGGAGGTACTTGGTGACTGTTTTAAGAGGGTGGAGGTTACCGTTCCTGTGAATTCAGGGTAAAGATCAATTTGCCCAGCCTTCAAGGCTTCATAGATAAAGGTCGTTTTCCCAAAGTTGGGTTTTAATTCCACCGCAATGTCTGTCTGCTCTTCAATCAACTCCTTGTACATATTGAGCAAAATTTCAGGTTCAGACCCTAATTTCCCAGCGATGACAATCTTATCCTGCATCATCATGGACATAGGAAAGAGGGAAAGAGAGCTGATGCTTAGTAAGGCGATAAAGGAGATGAAAATGGTCTTGAGACTGCGTTTTTCAACCAAACCAATCAAGAAATGAAAGAGAAGAGCGAGTATGGCTGAGCTAATCGCTCCGATGAGAATGAGGGAGCTATTGTTACGATCAATACCCAGTAAGATGAAGGAGCCAAGTCCTCCTGCTCCAATTAGGGCAGCAAGAGTCGCTGTTCCGATAATGAGAACTGTCGCTGTCCGAATACCAGATAGAATGACAGGGGCTGCTAAGGCAATCTCGAATTTCTTTAATTTCTCCCAACGATTCATCCCAAAGGCAGTTGCTGCTTCTTGGAGAGACGGATCAATTTCCTGTAAGCCAGTGACCGTATTTTGCAGAATCGGAAAAATAGCGTAGACAATCAAGGTCAAAATCGCAGGAATTTTTCCAATCCCAAAGATAGGAATGAGCAAGCCTAAAATGGCAAGGGATGGAATGGTCTGCAAGATACCTGTAAATTGTAGGAGAAGGTTGGCCAAGCGTTCGCGTTTTGAAACGAGTATGGCCAGTGGAATAGCGATTGAAATTGCACAAGCTAAGGCGACAAAGGAGATTTGCAAATGCTCCCCAAGAGCCAACAACCAGTCATCTTTTCGGTCTAAAAAGGTTTGTATCACATCATTCATCATCGTCTCCTATACTTGAAAGAAGTCAGCCACAAATTGAGTAGCAGGAGCTGCTTTGATTCGCTCAGGGGTGTCGAGCTGTAAAATACTTCCTCGGTCCATAATGGCAATTCGATCGCCCAGCTTGATTGCTTCTGTCATATCATGGGTCACAAAAATCATGGTCATCTGAAATTCCTCTTGAATTTTCTTGACCAATTCCTGTAATTGCTCTCGTGAAATTGGATCAAGTGCGCTAAAGGGCTCGTCGAGAAGAAGAACCTTAGGACGAGCAATAATAGCTCGTAAAATCCCAATCCGCTGTTGTTCCCCTCCAGACAGCTCGCTCGGCATCCGATGGAGGTATTGGGCATGAGGAAGTCCCACAAGGTCGAGTAATTCTCTGGTTCGCGTATCGATTTCCTTTTTAGACCATTTTTTCATCTCTGGAATGAGGGCAATATTTTCAGCGACTGAAAGATTGGGAAAAAGAGCAATTTGCTGTAAAACATAGCCGGTTGACAAGCGTAATTCCCGCAGTTCGTAGTCCTTGAGGCGCTTGCCGTCCAAATAAATGTCTCCTTGATCGGGCTCAATCAAGCGATTGAGCATTTTCAGTGTCGTTGTTTTTCCGCTACCACTCGCGCCGACCAAGACAAAAAATTCTCCGTCGAAAATGGTAAAGGCTTGGTCTTTTAAGACATACTTGCCCTTAAATTGTTTACTGACCTGTCTAAATTCAATCATGGAATACCTGACTTTCTTCCTAGAATAGGGCTATTACAGTATCCTACGTTGCTATCTGAAATAGATTCTTGTAAGGTGTTGGAGAATACCTATAATAGCTCAGTTTTCTTAACTAGTATAGCGCAGGGGAGCAGGATATTCAAAAGTCCTGTTTGAAACATAGAAAAAACATAGATAGTAGTCGAAAATATCGTCAAAAGACAAAATATGGTACAATAAGAGATAGCCTATCAAAAGGAGAATCGTATGGTATTACCAAACTTTAAAGAAAACCTAGCCAAATACGCTAAGTTACTCGTTTCAACAGGAATTAATGTGCAAGCTGGTCATACAGTTGCCTTGACCATTAGTGTCGATCAAGCGGAATTAGCACGCTTGATTGTCAAAGAAGCCTATGCCAAAGGCGCTGTCGAAGTCCTTGTCAACTGGCAAGATGATGTGATTTTGCGTGAGCGCTATGTGAATGTACCCATTGAACGCTTAGAAACGATTTCTGAGCAGCGGATTGCAGAGATGAACTACATCTTGGATCACAAGGCTAGTCGTTTGGTGGTCTTGTCTGAAGATCCAGGCGCTTTGGACGGTGTTGATCCAGAAAAACTCTCTCGCGCGACACGCGCAGCAAGCATTGCCTTAAATCCTATGCGTCAAGCGACTCAAGCCAACAAAATTAGCTGGACCTTGGGTGCTGCAGCAGGACTAGAGTGGGCGAAAAAAGTCTTTCCAGATGCTGCAAATGACGAGGAAGCCGTGGACTTGCTGTGGGATCAAATCTTTAAAACCTGTCGTGTTTATGCTGATGATCCGGTAGCTGCATGGAAAGAGCATGAAGAACGTCTGGTTGCCAAGGCGGCGATTTTGAATAAAGAACAATTTGTTAAACTCCACTATACTGCACCAGGTACAGACTTAACGCTTGGTATGCCAAAGAATCACTTGTGGGAAGCAGCAGGCTCGATCAATGCCCAAGGCGAACACTTTATTGCCAATATGCCGACAGAAGAAGTCTTTACCGCACCTGATTACCGCGTAGCAGACGGCTATGTGACATCAACTAAGCCACTCAGCTACAATGGAAATATCATCGAAGGCATCAAGGTAACCTTTAAAGATGGTGAAATTATCGACATTACAGCTGAAAAAGGTGACGAAGTCATGAAGAAATTGGTCTTTGATAATGCTGGCGCTCGTGGTCTCGGTGAGGTTGCGCTCGTACCAGATCAAAGTCCGATCTCTCAATCAGGTGTGACCTTCTTCAATACCCTCTTTGATGAAAATGCTTCAAACCACTTGGCCATCGGTTCAGCCTATGCCTTTAGCATTGAAGGTGGTGTCGATATGACCAATGATGAATTAAAAGCAGCAGGTCTCAATCGCTCAGATGTCCATGTGGACTTCATGATTGGCTCAAACAAGATGAACATTGATGGTATCCGTGAAGATGGTACGGCTGTTCCAATCTTCCGTGATGGCGAATGGGCGATTTAATCCTCTCTGAAAATCACAATAGATAGAATGGATAAAGGAATAGGAGGTGAACAGAGATGATTGGCAGTGCATTGTTTGGTTTTATTGTAGCTATGATTGCAGCAGCGATTACCAACCGTGGTGAAAAAATGGGCTGCATTGGGAAAATCCTCTTAGGACTTGCCGGTGCCTGGGTTGGTCAACTCCTTTTTGGTGATTGGGGACCTCAAATCGCAGATACAGCAATTATCCCCTCTGTTTTAGGAGCTGTTATTCTCCTTGCTATTTTTTGGGAGCGAGGAAGTTAGTAAAGAAAAATCCCAGGCTAGTTTGAACGGCTCCCTGTCAAGTAGACAGTCAAATACTAAAAGATACTAAGCAACCTGATTCCTGAATTCCCAAGGAGTCAGGTTGTTTAATTTTGTTTGCCAACGTTGTGTATTGTAAAACTGGATATAGCTTTCGACATCTGCGACTAGTTCCTCATAGGTCTTGTATTTCTTGAGATGATAAGACTCTGTCTTGAAATGCCCAAAGAAACTTTCAATCGGTGCATTGTCGATACATTTCCCAACTCGTGACATCGATAGAGTGATGCCAGCCTGTGTTGTAAAATAGCGATATTCCTTTGAAGTGTACTGACTGCCACGATCGCTATGAATGAGCGGTGTCGCTCCTGGATTGGCTACTAGAGCTTTCTTAATGGTCTTCATAACCAAGGGATTATCATTGTTTTGACCAATCTCATAGGCGATAATTGAGCCATCATATAGGTCCTTGATTGCACTCAAATAAGCCTTGGCACCGAGACCGTATTGTAAGTAGGTGACATCTGTGCACCATTTCTGATTCGGTGCTGTCGCAGTAAAATCCCGATTGAGAAGATTTTCAGCGTAGAATCTGTCGCCAGCTTTCGTACAAGCATGTCTCACACGACGAATAGCTGAGCTGATGCCAAGAATCCCCATTAGACGACGAATCCGTTTCTTATTGTAGTTGGTAGCGAGTTGGCGGTTAGTGAATGTCGTCATGCGACGGTAACCGAGGATTCCGTTGTGGAACTTATGGAGCTCCTTAATCGCCTCTATAATCTTTTTATTTTCTCGTTCAGATTGTGTCTCTTTGTGGTTGAGCCACTTATAATAGCCTGAACGTGAGACTTTCAGAATCTGGCATAAAATAGAGATAAGACTATCTGGGTGTTCATCATGGTAATCTCTAATAGCTTGGAACTTCTCTAGGTGCTTTCCCACTCTTAGCGACGGTTTCGCCGTTTTATTTCCTCCAACTTTTTTAGGAGGCCAACCTCCATTTCCAAATAACGATTCCGTTCTTCTAGTTGCTTGATTTTGAGTTGAAGTTCTTCAGCTTCAGTGAGGTTTGGCTTACTGTCCAATCCTTTTCCACGTCTATCAACGAGTCCCTGTGAGCCACTCTCCTCAAACTTACGTACCCATGAATACA
>NZ_JBFRYH010000043.1:0-19426 GCF_040984445.1 Streptococcus handemini | reverse complement strand
ACTTTGGGAGTCTATGGAAACGAGAAAATCAATCATTGTAGTCACCTCTATCTCTAGTTTACTACTTTGATTGATTTTGTCACTATGTATGTCGTTTTCTGAAAACTATCTTTTCTTCATGCGTTTGGCGTGGTCAAAATCAAAGCCATACAAGGTCGCAAAATAATCCTCTGGTTTTTCCGCCCGACGAATCATGCGTGCACTTCCGTCTTCTTGCAGCAAAATTTCTGCCGAACGTAGACGACCATTGTAGTTATAGCCCATAGAAAAACCGTGCGCACCCGCATCGTGAATGACCAAGGTATCTCCGACCTCAGCTTGTGCCAATTCCCGCTGAACGGCAAATTTATCATTATTTTCACACAAGGAACCAACTACATCTACCACTTCAAGCGGAGCATCTGGACGGCTGATATTGGTAATATGATGATAGGCTCCGTAGAAGGCGGGCCGCATGAGATTAGCTGCTGACGCATCGACACCAACATACGTGCGATAGGTTTTCTTGCGGTGGAGAACCTTGGTGACTAAATGACCGTGTGGTGCTAACATAAAGCGACCTAGCTCTGTATAGATTTTCACCTCACTCATACCAGCAGGTGTCAATACTTCCTCATAGACCTTGCGCACCCCTTCCCCAATCACTGCAATATCATTGGCTTCTTGTTCTGGGCGATAGTTGACACCAATTCCACCAGACAAGTTGATAAAGTCAAGAGTCACACCAGTTTTCTCACGAATTTCCAGCGCTAGTTCGAATAATTGTCTTGCCAAGGTTGGATAGTAATCATTGGTCACCGTATTAGAAGCCAAGAAGGCATGAAGACCAAATTCCTTGACCCCAAGTTCTTTCAATTCCCGATAGCCTTGCAGCAACTGCTCCTTAGTCATCCCAAATTTAGACTCTTCTGGATGATCCATGATATCTGTTCCCAATGAAAATACCCCACCAGGATTGTACCGGAGACAAACCACTTCGGGAATCCCTGCGACCTCTTTCAAGAAATCAATATGCTCATAGGCATCCAAGTTGATAATAGCTCCCACTTCTCTAGCGTAGACAAACTCTGAGCCTTGCGTGTCATTTGACGTAAACATGATATCTTTAAAGCCTAGCTTTTCACTCATCATCACTTCCACATCAGTCGCACAATCAACCCCGCAACCTTCTTCCTGCAATATTTTCAAAATAGCAGGTGTCGGAGTGGCCTTGACCGCAAAATACTCCTTAAAGCCCTTATTCCACGAAAAAGCCTGGTACAAGGCACGCGCCTTCTCACGAATCCCTTTCTCATCATACAAATGAAAGGGAGTTGGAAAGGCTTCTGTAATCACTTCTAGCGCTTCTTTACTGATAAATGGTTCTTTTGTCATTCCTCTACCTCGTCAAATTTTTTACTATTATACCACAAATAAAAAGAAACTCACCAAAATAAATGAGTTTCTTTTGAGATTAATCTCTTGAACCAAAGATTCGCAAAAGATTTAGGAAGAGATTAACAAAATCCAGATAGAGGGATAAGGCCATCGAAACGACCCAACCTTGACCAACTTCGCCATTAGTTTCTTCAAAAACATAACGAATCCGTTGGTTATCATAGGCAATCAATCCTGAGAAAATCAGTACAGAAATAATGGAAATTACAAAACTCATCCCAGAACTAGCAAGGAAAAAGTTCACCACACTTGCAATAATCACGCCAATCAAGGCAGCATAGAGAGCCTGCGCCATACCAGACAGATTTTTCTTGGTCGTCAAACCAAGAACGGCCATCGCCACAAACATCAAGGCAGCGGTCAGAAAAGCAGTTAAAACCGTCTCGCCTGTGTAAGCGAGTAGCACGATACTGAGGGTAAAACCGTTCATCACCGAATAAGCTAGAAACATCGGTAGGGCCATAGGACTATTTTGAGCTGCCATACGTGAAGCCACAAAGACAAGGGCAATTTCAGCCAGCATGATCAGCCAGATAGCAAATGAGCCTCCCAGCAATAAACGAAGTGTAAATCCTTGAAAAACTGTCAATGATAAGTAAGCAACTAAGGCAGATAATCCGATACCTGCTGCTACAAAGCCGTAGATTTTTCCAAAGAAACGATTTAAAGCAGCGTGATCCACTTGATTGATAATATATTGTTCTTGATTCATTTCATCCTCCTTTAAACTATCTAACGAATAGGAGCTCGTCGCTCTTTCCACATTTTTTGTAAGGGAAGTGTCGCTTCTCTTACTGCCCAATACTTGTCCACACAGGTCACAATCCAAGATTCTCTATAACGCGGTGGGGCAATGGTTGCGCCAAACATATGCTTGACAATAATATCTTCTTCGACCTTGTTGAGCTTAGTCAGTTTTTGTGCATTGCGCTTAGCAATTCGAGGATGTACCCAGGCATGGCTTTTCCGAAATTTAGTCTCGCGCCAATCATAATAGAATAAATCATGCAAGAGAGCTCCTCGAGCCGTTGATTTTGCATCCCAACCCAATTTTTTAGCAATCTTATAGCTGGTATAGGACACATGAATGGAATGCTCCAAGCGTGTCGAATAGTAATGATGAGGGATTGTAGCAAGCTTTTGTACCTTGGGCTTTTGGATTAAGTGTCCAACATAAGCCATGTACTCTTCATCTTCTGTATATACTGTCATCACATCACCTCGTTTTTCTATTATACCACAGTTTATTCTTCCTAGCTTAAATAAAGCTAAAGAGTAAAATACCTGCAGCTATAGCAACATTTAGACTTTCTGCTTGACCCGGCATCTGAATATGGACCAACTCATCTGCCTGCTCTTGCACCAATCTTGAAATACCTTGTCCTTCATTTCCCATAATGATTGCAAAAGAATCAGGCACTTGAATGGATTTGTAATCCACAGAATCTGCAGATAAGGTTGTGGCTAAGATACGTACTTTATTTGCTTTAAACTGTGCAAGAAGATTATCTATTGCCACACGATAAATAGGCAGATGGAAATGACTGCCTTGCATAGAACGTAGGGTTTTTAGACTATAAATATCTGCAGACTTATCTGAGATAAAAACGGCATCGTAGCCCGCGGCATCAGCCGTCCGAATCATGGTTCCGACATTGCCCGGATCCTGTACATCTTCTAAGACAAGGTATTTTCCTATCAATCGTTTAGGAAGAAGAGGCTTTTTTATAGCTAACTGAGCTACGATACCCTGCGGCGTTTGGCTCTCTGCCAAATCCTGTACTATCTCCGGACTGACAAGCGTTACTGGAAAAGAACCTGTTCCCTGATCCGCATAGTCTTCTAGGACAAACACTCTCTCAATCTCAGCCTTTGCCTTACGGGCCTCTTCAAATAAATGCCAGCCCTCAATCAAGTACGATTCTTTGCGGTATTTCTTCTGATGTAATTTTTTCGTTTCCTTTATCAAGCGATTAGACTTGGAGCGAATGACTTCCATATGATTCCCCATTTTCTTTCATTACCATCAATGATATAATAAAGTCAAGGTCTTGTCAAAAAGGAGAAATGTATGAAAAAAGTCAAAATGATTGCATCAGGTCGTGTACAAGGAGTTGGATTTCGCTGGGCTGTTCAATTTCTTGCAGGAGAAATCGGAGATATCTATGGCCGAGTCTGGAATAACGATGACGGAACTGTTACCATTCTTGCTCAATCAAACGATACTGCTAAACTCAGCCAATTTATCCATGAAATCCGAAAAGGCCCCTCTCGTATGGCAAAAGTAACCTATCTGGATGTCACCCTTACTCATTTTGAAGACTTTAGCGATTTTCAAGTAAAACAGTGGTATTAGACTTGTATATTTTCTCCAAAACAAGTAAAATAGAGTGTATCATGTAAAAAAGGAAACGAGAAAGTGAAAACATCAAAACGTATTGTATTATCTGGATTTGTCCTATTCATGCTCTTCTTCCTATCGGGCTGTGTAAAGACCAAAAACGGTGTACCGACTGGGGAAGGTTGGGTCTACAAATTCCTCGTTGAGCCAATGGGCAATGTCATCCAATTCTTCGCTGAAAATCAGGGACTAGGATTTGGCATTGCTATCATCGTCGTGACAATCTGTGTCCGCTTGCTCATCTTACCACTGGGTATTTACCAGTCTTGGAAAGCAACCTACCAGTCTGAGAAAATGCACTATCTCAAGCCTATCTTGGGTCCAATCCAAGAGCGGATGAAAAATGCAAGCTCACAGGAAGAACAGTTAGCTGCTCAACAAGAACTCTTTGCGACTCAAAAAGAATATGGTGTCAGCATGTTTGGTGGGATTGGTTGTCTACCAGTCCTTATCCAAATGCCGTTCTTCTCAGCTCTGTTCTATGCTGCACGCTATACGGAAGGAATTGCGGATGCTAGTTTCATGGGGATTGCCCTTGGAAAACCAAGTCTCATCCTTACTGCAGCAGCTGGAGTTCTCTACTACTTCCAATCTCTTCTCATGCAGGTCGGTGTCGATGAAGAACAAAAAAAACAGATGAAATCAATGATGTGGATAAACCCAATCATGATTACGTTCTTCTCTTGGAGGTCTCCTGCTGGAGTCACTCTTTACTGGGTTGTCGGTGGATTTATCGGAATTCTTCAACAAGTGATTACCAACTTCTTCCTCAAACCAAAATTACGCAGACAAATTGCAGAAGAATTTGAACAGAATCCTCCAAAGCCGCTTCACACAAGCACTCGTGTAAAAGATGTCACCCCAACAATGGATACAGCGATTACTACATCCTCTTCTAAAAAGAAAAATCGTAATGCTGGCAAACAACGTTCGAGATAAAAAAACTCTATTTCTTAGTATGAATTACCATACGCGGAAATAGAGTTTTTTCCATTTTATGAGTAATAGCGTGTTTATCCGCCCTTTTTAGAAAAACAGGAGAAGCAACTTTTATTTTGCTTTTTCAACTTTCAAAATCTTAATGTCATAGCTTCCAGCTGGTGTTTGGACTGTCACCACATCGCCTGTTTTCTTACCAATCAACGCTTGCCCAATTGGGCTTTCGTTAGAGACTTTATTGGCAAAGGCATCCGCTCCAGCAGCACCAACAATGGTGTACACTTCTTCGTCTGCTTCGCCCACCTCTTGGACGGTAACCATTTTTCCGATTGCAACCTCATCAGCCGCCACAGCATCGCTATTGACAATTTCTGCATAACGGATTTTCGTTTCAATCATGGAAATTTGACCTTCCACAAAGGCTTGCTCATCTTTTGCTGCTTCGTACTCAGAGTTTTCTGATAAATCTCCGTAGGAACGAGCAATCTTAATTCGTTCTACAATTTCAGGGCGACGAACTAATTTTAATTCTTCTAATTCTTGCTCCAATTTTTGTTTTTCTTCAATTGTCATTGGATAGGTTTTTTCTGCCATTTTCTGTTTTTTCCTTTTCTATTTCTTTGATGAAAACAAAATTATGCGGAAACCCACATAATTTTGTTCGAGCACGTGCTCTAATTGTTTAGTTTACTGTTGACATATTTTTCAACATTTTGTTCATGTTCTTCGCCTGTCTCTGCGAAATACACCGTTCCAGTTGTCACATCTGCGACAAAGTAATAGTAGCTGGTTTTGTTTGGCGCAAAAGTTGCTTCAATTGCAGCCTGACTCGGACTATCTACCGGACCAGGCATTAATCCTGTATTAGCATAAATATTGTAAGGGGAATTGATAGTTGTGTCAATTGTTGCATCTTCTTTTAGCGTTGTTTTTTCACCTAGCTTGCCCATCGCATATAAGATAGCGATATTGGACTGTAATGGCATTCCAGCGTTGAGTCGATTATAGAAAACCCCTGCGATAGCACGACGATCCGCATCAGTCGCTCCTTCTTTTTCAACGAGTGAGGCCAAGGTCAATAATTGATTGACATCCAGTCCTTTTGCCGCTAATTGGTCATAATAGGGTTGCAAACGAGCATCCATGGCTGCAATCATTTGCTCAACCAACCCTTCCATAGTAGTATCTGGCTTGTAATCGTACGTTGCTGGGAAGAGGTAGCCTTCCAGACGATAGATTGCTCCACTATCCGCTGCCGGCATGGTTGCTAGTAGCTTAGGATAGGTTGCTGCCATCTTCTTGATAAACTCTTCATTTTTAACAGTTGCTAAAAAGTCATCTGCTGTAAATGGTGTCTTTTCATCCTTGCTGTTTTTGTACACATTTTTAGTCACAGCTTGCGCAATCTGATTGATGGTTGAGCCTTCAACGACAAGGATTTTTCCAGAAATTGGGTCTTGTGCTGTCTCTGTCCCACCTTCTTGTAAGGCTTTTGCTAGCTCATCAACACTCATCGACTGATTCAAATTGTAAAATCCACTTTGGAAATTATTATAACTTTTTAGCTTCGCATAGTAGTTAAAAACTGTTGCATTTTTAATCAAGTTGCTCCCTTCCAGAATACGAGCAATTTCTTTGGTCGATGAACCCTCTGGAATCTCCACTTGGATATTTTCTGTCGCCTGTGCATTGACAGGTTCGAGACTGGATTTCAAATACATATATCCCGTTACAGACGTCACAACTAATAGCAGTAAAACCGTTGAGACAACTACTTTTACAATCCGTTTTGCGATGCTATCTTGTTTCTTGCGCTGACGATGACGGCGACGTGTCGTTGCTCCCCTATTCACCGTCGGTTGCTTAGGAGTTGAAGTAATAATAGTATCCTCCAATTCTGATTGTGAGACTTCTGTTTTTTGAAGTCTATCTCTTATCGAATGTTTATAAATAGCCCGCGTCTCTGTCAAATCTTCTGGCTCAGCAGGAGACTCGTCTAATACAACAACCGCAGTTGCTACTGGCACCTCATCAAAAGGCATACTTGAGCGCTGAGCTGTTTCGCTTGCTTGCTCAAGAGAGCCCTGATTCTCAGCTGGTGCTGCATGCTCATCTATTTCAGATGGAAAATGAACTTTTTCTGTTTTTTCCTGTTCAGCATCCTCTGAGAAGCGTGTTACCAGAGAACCAGATTCTCTATCAGCTACCAATGGTAATTTGATGCTCACTCGTGGTTGTGTCATCACTTGTTCAGAATGAACTTCCTCTATCTGATGTAAACTGTCATTCGCCCTCAAAGAACCTGTAGGTCTCTTTGAATCGGACTGACGTTTTATTTCTTCTAAATCACGCAAAATCTTGTCTCGAAAACTAGATGGCTGCGTGTCTTTTTCATGTGAATCGTTTGCCACAATAAAGCTCCTTTCAAACGGTTACAAGACATTATATCCTAAAATAAAGACAAAAGCAAGCACTGCAACGATATCATGGGCATTCCCAATACATATCGTACCAGACAGCTCCGCCAAACTGGGATTCAGACACGCCTAAATCTTCAAATTGGTACATCCCATAGTAGGAAAGCAAATAGTCTTTACAGGTTAGGCTAATACCTTTATAACCTACTTGCACAGCAATATCTTTGATAGCTGCTAGTAAAAGCGTTCCTACTCCTTGTCCTTTATAGTTTTCTGCAACCGAAAGGCTCACGATAGCTAGATGAGAACAGGAGGCTTCCACTTTTTTCTTTCGCTCAAATAAATCATCTGTCACAGTGGCCTGTACTGTCGGAAGTGCTAAGAGATAGCCTGCTACATTTCCATCATCTTCCATAACAAGACAGGTCATGTTCTCCCGCTCCAGATAATATCCTAAGACGTCTTTTGTAATCTGTTCTTCTAGACTAAAATTAGCCTGTTCAATCTGATGAACCTGCTCTAGATCTGCTAATCGTGCATGTTGAATCTGCATCCCTTCTCCTTGTATACATAATACCTACCATTTCTACCCGTCAAGACGAATAAAAAGGAAGAGGTTGAGTACTAGGTCTCAGCCTCTATGTTTTATTGAACGTTATTGGATAGATTAGATAACAGACGTTCAAATGAATATTCGTAAGACTGAATGTCTCCTGCTCCCATAAAGACATAGACTGCATTGTCATGGTCTAAGAGCGGCGAAGTATTTTCAACTGTTACGATCCCACCTTTTTTATTGATTTTTTCTGCCAAATCTTCTACTTTCACTTGACCATTATCTGTTTCTCGGGCCGAACCGTAAATCGGCGCTAGGTAGACAGCATCTGCCTCGCTCAAGGCAAGAGCAAATTCGTCCAACAGGGCAATGGTACGTGTAAAAGTGTGTGGTTGGAAAATGGCAACTATTTCTTTACTTGGGTATTTTTGGCGAGCCGCATCAAGCGTTGCAATGATTTCTGTCGGATGATGGGCAAAGTCATCAATAATCACAGTGTTATTGACCATCTTTTCTGTAAAGCGGCGTTTTACTCCACCAAAGGTTTTCAAGTGTTCTGCCACCAAGTCCAAGTCAAAACCTGCGATAAAGAGATTCGCAATCACAGCTGTTGCATTCAACACATTGTGACGACCAAAGGTTGGAATCTGAAACTGTCCTAGTTCTTTTCCGGCATGACGCACCTTGAATTGTGAACCAGTCGTTGAGGGTTGTAAATCGTAGGCTACAAAATCATTGTCCTCATTGAAACCATAGTAATAAACCGGTGCAGTCGCTGTAATACGACGAAGTTGCTCATCCTCACCATACACAAACAAGCCTTTTTGCACTTGCTTTGCGTAATCATCAAAGGCCTGGAAAACATCCTCTAAGCTGGTAAAGTAATCAGGATGGTCAAAGTCAATGTTTGTAATGATACTGTATTCTGGATGATACGGCATGAAATGGCGTTCGTATTCGTCTGACTCAAAGACAAAGTATTGAGCATTTTCTGAACCGCGACCAGTTCCATCTCCAATCAAATAACTGGTATCTGTGATATTACGCATAACATGCGCCAAGAGACCAGTTGTAGAAGTTTTTCCATGCGCTCCTGCCACTCCAAAGCTGATAAAATTCCGCATGAATTGCCCTAAAAACTCATGATACCGTTTATAGGAGAATCCTTGTGCATCTGCATAGGCAATCTCTACATTATTATCTGGGCGAAAGGCATTTCCAGCAATGAGTTCAACATCCGCTGTTATATTTTCCTCACTAAATGGCAAGATCTCAATCCCTGCTTGTTCCAGACCCCGTTGGGTAAAATAATACTTTTCAACATCGCTTCCTTGAACCTTATGTCCCATTTGATGTAAGAGTAGAGCCAAGGCACTCATTCCTGAGCCTTTGATTCCAATAAAATGATAGGTTTTTGTCATTCCAATCCTTCTTCCATGTGTGTTAGGTTTAGTTCTTGTGCCAATTGACGTTCCCGATTGGCGATACGCTCTGGGTAATTGTAGACCTGGCTTTTCTTTAAAAAGTCATACGAATTTTTGGCAACTGGTCGCTCTTGGCCTCTTTCTTCTTTTTTCAGAGGATAGACAGCAGGCATATCTGCTAAAATGTAGTCCGTCTGCCGTAAGCGATTGGCTAATTCTGTCAAATGGGGCACTTTTTTTTCAACCAAAGGCGCTGTCACCTGTTGTTTTGCTGGTTTAACTGGATGTGGCTTGTCTTGATGAAGATAAGAAGCTGAACGTTTTTTCTTTAAATCCTCACGAGCCATTTCACGCGCCAACTGGCCTTGTGTTTTAATTGTTGCTTTTGAAACAGGTTTTTGGTAGCGTTCTTTGCGAGAGTAATGGCTCGGTTTAACTTCAAACGCTGGCGCTTCCATCCCACGCTCAACTCGATTCCTAGGAGCCGGTTGACTATTTGATTCTTGCCAAAAATCCCTTTCCTGATAAGGCCCTCTAATATTGCTAATGAGATCTCCTTCATCGTACAATTTCATTTCAGGATTTTCCACCACTATTAGCTCATCGTCAGCTACTAGCGGAAATCTTGTCTGCATTCTTACCATAAGCTCTTCCTTTCAATCGATTATTATACCATACCTTCCAGTCTTTGACTATCTTTTTCCCTTTTCGGCTGCAGGGTCTACCTCTGACCCTCTTTTTTTTACCAAAGAGTTGCACCCCACAACAGCTGAAAATTCTATTCAACAGTTCTCATGCTCTTTTCTATTGGACGATTCCTAAAATCTCTCTGATATCGTCTACAGTCATGCTCGCGCGACTTTCATTACCATCTAAGACAGTGGTTACAAGATTCTTCTTACTTTCTTGTAGGGCCTGAATTTTTTCTTCAATTGTGCCACGTGTAATCAGACGATAGCATTCCACTTTTTCAGTTTGACCCATGCGGTGGGCACGGCTAATAGCTTGAGCTTCAACAGCTGGATTCCACCATAGATCCACTAGAATCACGCTATCTGCTCCGGTTAAGTTCAATCCAACACCACCCGCTTTAAGCGAAATGAGAAAGATATCACGACTTCCTGCATTAAAAGCGGTTGTCATTTCCTGACGAAGATGAGCTGGGGTTGAACCCGTCAATTTATAACTGGTCAAGCCAAGTTCTGCCACCTCTTGCTCAATCCTATCCAGCATATTCCTAAACTGTGAGAAAATCAAGACACGGTGATTGCCTTCTTTGAGTTGACGGAGCAATTCCTTTAAGCTATCGAGTTTGCCACTTTCCCCCTGGTAATCGTCCATAAAGAGACTAGGGGTATCACAGATTTGGCGAAGTCTGGTAATTCCGGCTAGAATTTCGATTTTTTTCTGCTGAATCTCCTCATCACTCGCACTGACAATTCGAGATTGCATCTGTTTTAGCTGGGCAAGATATACGACTTTCTGCTCATCCGTTAGCTCATTTAGAACGTTCACTTCTAGCAAGTCTGGCAATTCGAGCAAGACATCTTCTTTTTTCCGTCTGAGGGTAAACGGCTTAATCAAGCGCGCAACTTCTGTTGCTGAGAGTTTGGTAAATTCCATTTTTCCTGGTAATAATCCTGGTAATACGATTTGAAAAATAGACCATAATTCTGACAAATGATTCTCAATCGGCGTCCCTGATAGGGCAAAACAATTTCCGACTTCAAAATTGCGCAAGAGCTGTGCGATTTTGCTCTGAGCGTTTTTCATGACCTGCGCCTCATCCAAGATGAGATAATCGTAGCGAATCCCTTGATATAATTCGATATCTTGTCGGAAAGAATGGTAACTCGTAATCACAATCTGATGTCCTGCACGAATCTGTTCTTCTCTTTTTTCCTTTGTACCATAGGCTACGGTGACATCTAATTCAGGCGCGAACGTCTGGAACTCGCTTTGCCAATTGTAAATCAAGCTTGACGGAGCTAGAATCAGCACCTTGCTATCTTCTTTCAGATGATTAGTTAAAAAAGCAATAGTCTGCAAGGTCTTTCCCAAGCCCATATCATCGGCTAAAATGCCACCAAAGCCATGATAATCCAACATAGACATCCATTTGACACCTAACTGCTGGTATTCACGTAAAGAAGCATTTTGCTGCAATCCAGGTACAGAAAACGATTCTGGATGAGCTAAATCATAGGCTAATTTCTGAAAGTCTTTTGAAAATTGAACACCGGATTGATCTCCCCATACCTGTGCTAATTGATAAGAGGCAAAACGATTTACTGCCACATGCCCCGCTGATTGGTGGCGGGCACGCAATTCCTGCAAGGTTCGACTAATCTTTTTCGTTTCTTCATCAAAGATGACTACTTTTCCAGTCTGACTAGTAAAATGCGTTGCATCTTCTAACAAGGCGATTACGACTTGATCGATTTCTGCTTCTTCTATCCCAGCAAAATCAAAGGAAACATCCAGTAATGAACCACCCGTTGCAACTGTAATCTGTGGCTTCGTCTCAATGAGACGCTTCTCCAAGTCCCTTGATAACCGTACTTGACCCAAGTCTCTCAACTTGACGACGGTCTGGCTGAAAAATCTGTACCATTCTTCTCCAGTTAATCGTGGATGACGAGCAGTAAACCGTCCGCTGAAACCAGCCTCTTGGATTGCTTGTTCGACCTTTTCCAGATGCTGAAAATGATAAGAAAAGGGGAGAGACTGTAATTCTAGTAACGTCCTAACTTGTCTTTGCTCAAATGCAAGAATCAATTGTAGCAATATATCTCCTTCATCTTGCAGAGACAACTCAAATATTGGTTTAAAATCACGAATGATGAAGCGCTTAGGAGCCTTGACCTTCCCAATCAATTGCAATTCTAAGAGACTAAGAGCCAATCGTTCCTGGTCTTGAAAATCAAATTGGATTGATTTCATTCCTGTCTCATCTGCCTGCACTGCTTTGAGGGAAGCCATAATCTGCTCTTGCTTACGATCTACCTGATATAGACGATTTTCTACCAAGAGGTAGCGACCATTAAAGAGTTCTCTAAACGACTTCTCTCTAAGCTGCAATTCAATCATATACTGATGAACTTCAACTTTAAAACAGTACAGTTCAGCTGTTTGCTCAAAGTCTAGCAAATGCAGTTCAGAATAGCTTGTCATATCGTGCTGAAATGCAAAAGATCCCAACTGCATAAAGAGTTCAAGCCCTTCTTCAAAACAAGCTAATGGTAGGCGCAGATGGCGACCATAATGGAATAACATATCCAAATCACCCACTTTTTTATCTGGAATAAGTCGCCATAAAAACTCTAATACATCTTGACTTGCCGCATCAAACTGTTGAAAAACAAGAGGTTCATAGTAATTTTTACCAATTTGGTAGTATCCTCCCTTTTTCACAGCCTGTAAAAATGCTCCAATATCACGAATCACATAGCTCCGTTGATCTGGCAAGCGTTCAATTTTCAAGCTCCAATCGATATTGCTATCAAAGAGGAGTAGCTGACCTTCTATTGCTAGCCGATAGTGAACAGTTCCCCCTTGATCCAAAGCCAGCAAATCATCTAAAAATAAGCCACCAAAATAGGTTCTGCGCACTGTTTCTTCGTGATTTTCTTCATCCGCAGAAAGCTGTTCTTCTAGGAGTTTTCCTTCAGTATCATTTTTTAAAAAATATTCGGCGGCTGCCAAGTGCTGACAATAGCCCTTTTGCGAAAACAGGTGACAACTGCAAGAAAGTTGCGTCTCATCTAGGGTATAGTAAAAATCCTCTTCTGCAATGTGCAAAAAGAGTTGTCTATCTTCTACCTGTTTTACCTCTACTTGTCCTGTTTCATAGAGCAAGATTCCTTCTTGACGAATCCGTCCCGGCATCAATCGACCCATATAAACTCCTTTATCTTATCCTTTCATTATAGCATACTTCCCCATTACATTAAAGGAGGTACATCTTTTTTGATTCCCATTTCGTTTTGCGTGTACAAGCCAAATGAATCCGCTACTAGCATCAATTTATAAAAAGAGGGAGTGGAAAAACTCGAAACCACCCCTCTCTAGTTTCTAAGCTCAGACTAAATAATCCAGTGGATTATTTTGCTCCCACTCCCGCACAGTTGATTAAGTCATCTTTGGAGTTTAAAAAGCGAACAAAGATGGCAATCAACTATTGCGTTAATCTGTTTTTGCTAATTCTGATAATAGAGGCTGGACTTTCTGCCCAGCCTCGTTTCGTTTCCTTTTTTGTTACTACTTTTGCAGTCTATCTATCATTCTTCTTTTTCCGCATCGCTCGATAATAGCGCGTATCTTGAATAATTTTTTTCGAATAGAGGGCAATCACTTTCCCATAAAGGAAAAAGAGACCGCTATACACTCCTGCGAGAATCAGACAAAGCCCTTCCATCTTTCCCAAAAGAGCCTTGAGCGTACTAGCAAGAAGAACTAGCAACAATAGAGCAATGAGTAAAAGATAAAGGTAAGCAAGTAAACTCAGCCAATACCGCCATGAGAATGGCGCATAGGTAGCTGCATTGTAATTCAACCATTTTTTAGCATAATGAACAAAGCCATAGCTGATTGTGAAAAAAATCAAGTACTGCAAAAGTTTTCTCCTTTTTACTTGCGCTTACGAGCAATCAGGTGAATCGGTGTTCCTTCAAAGACGAAAGCTTTACGAATCTGATTTTCAAGGAATCGGAGATAAGAGAAATGCATCAGCTCTTCTTCATTGACAAAAATGACAAAGGTAGGTGGCTTGGTTGCCACTTGAGTTGCATAAAAAATCTTGAGACGTTTGCCCTTGTCAGTTGGTGTTGGATTGATGGCAATGGCATCCATGATGACATCGTTCAAGACTGCAGACGGAATCCGTGTCTGTTGACTTTCACTAATTTGCTTAATCATAGCTGGCAACTTATGAAGGCGTTGCTTGGTAAGAGCTGACACAAAGATAATCGGTGCGTAAGAGAGATACTGGAATTGGTCTCTGATATCCGCTTCCCAATTCTGCATGGTCTTATTGTCTTTTTCAAGGGTGTCCCATTTATTGACAACGATGATGATTCCTTTTCCTGCTTCATGAGCAAAGCCTGCAATCCGCTTGTCATACTCACGAATTCCTTCTTCGGCATTTAAGACCATGAGAACAACATCTGAGCGGTCAATGGCACGCATAGCGCGCATGACAGAATATTTCTCTGTATTCTCATAGATTTTCCCAGATTTGCGCATACCAGCTGTGTCAATCATGGTAAATTCTTGACCTTCGCTATCCGTAAAGACCGTATCAATCGCGTCGCGAGTCGTTCCTGCAACGGGACTGGCAATCACGCGCTCTTCTCCCAAAATCGCGTTAATCAGGCTTGATTTTCCAACATTTGGACGACCAATCAAGCTGAACTTGATCATATCTGGATTTTCTTCTTCGACCTCTGCTGGGAGATTTTCCACAATGGCATCAAGCACATCCCCTGTACCAATCCCGTGAACCGATGATACTGGATAAGGATCTCCTAAGCCCAAGGCATAGAAATCATAAATATCGCTACGCATTTCAGGATTGTCGACCTTGTTCACTGCTAAGATAACAGGCTTATTGGTCTTATAAAGGATTTTTGCAACATATTCATCCGCATCTGTCACACCTTCTTTTCCAGATACAACAAAGACGATGACATCCGCCTCACTCATGGCAATTTCGGCCTGATGCTTGATTTGTTCCATAAAAGGTGCATCGACATCATCGATTCCCCCTGTGTCAATGATGCTGAAATGACGGTTGAGCCATTCAGCCGTTGCGTAAATTCGGTCACGAGTAACACCTTCTACATCTTCTACGATGGAAATGCGTTCACCAGCAATTCGATTAAATAATGTTGATTTTCCAACGTTGGGGCGCCCCACGATGGCAATAGTTGGTAGAGCCATTGCTCCTCCTTTTCTACAATAAGTGTTTTTCTTTCAAAAGTGTTTTCGTGCTTGCCTGTTCTGCTTGACCAAACTGAGCGACCAGACGTTCTGACCAGGTTTCTTTCTGTCTAGCTCCTGCATAGTCTGATTGAACTTGATCATAAGCAATAATCGTATCTAGGCCCTGTTCCTTGTATTCTTCCTGAAAGACAATGGTGTCATGAGGTAGGCGCGGTTTAACAGGAAAATGTTGATTCGGTTTTCCCAAAGCAATACAGAAAATGGGATAAGTGTAGTCGGGTAGCTTAAAGAGAGCTGCTACCTCACACGCTACGTGGCGAATCATCCCAATAAATACACCTCCGTAGCCTAAACTTTCAGCTGCTAGGAGCGTGTTTTGCCCAGCTAGTGCCGCATCAACCGATGAAATCAAGAGATTTTCTGGTCCTTTCGCATCAAAATCAGATTGATGCAATTCAGCTGCCTTACTAGCACGGTGATGATCTCCTACAAAGAGCAAAATCGTATCTGCCTGTAAAATCGCAGGCTGAGGAGTCAGAGCGTGAAGTGCTTCTTTTTTCTCGTTTGAGCGGACAACAATAATGGAATACGACTGAAAATTCTTCCAAGTCGAAGCTGCACGTCCTGCACTGATGATTGCTTGTAAATGCTCTTCTGAAATGGCCTCTTCCGTAAATCGACGAACAGAACTGTGGGATAACATCAAATCAATGGTTTCATTCATCTGCGGTTCACTCCTCCTAGTTGTAATTCAGTTGCTAAGAATCGAATGCGCTCCATTACACGCTTGGCCTGCCAGGTTTCATCACCTGATCGACCTGCTGCAAAATGACGCTCTAAATCTGCAAAGGAAAAATTTGAGGTGAAAAAGGTCGGTAAATTTTCCTGCATACGGTGTTGCAAGATGACCTGTAAAACATCATCACGCACCCAAGAGCTATGTTGCTCTGCACCAATATCGTCCAAGACCAAGACTTGAGCCGTCTTAATCGCATCGATTTTTTCCTTGACTAGACCTTCTCCAATGGCATTTTTTATTTCCACGACAAAGGTTGGGTAATGCAACATAGTAGTCGATAGTTGATGAGTTTTTGATAAGAGATTAGCTAAAAAGGCCATCAAATAGCTTTTCCCAACCCCAAAATTCCCATAAAGATACAAACCTTTCGTGTTTTGTCCGACCTGTTTGACAAATTCAGTAATGGCTTTCATGACCTCAACTCGATTTTCATCATTGCGATCGACATCTGCAATCGTAATATTTTTCAAACTAGCTGGAAGATTGATGAGTTGAATGCGATTTTTAACCGCCTCTGCCTTGCGATATTCCACTAATTCTGGCGTTTCCAAATACGAAACATCTGCATAGCCTGCATTCATCACAAGAACAGGTTGGTACCCCACTGCAACATAGGAAGCATCTTTCCGCAGAAATTTATCACGCTCTGTCACATATTCAAAGAATTTTGAAATGGACCGCGTCACTACATCGTCTGATAACTGGTGCTGACGGATAAAATCAGCTACTTCCTTATCCTGGACAATCTCCTGATAGAGTTCTTGGTAAGATTTTCTCCTCGATCCAGCGCCCTGCGGTACCTTGTCTTGAACAGCTTTCATCTATCCCTCTCCTTTCGTTTCCATAGCCTCTAATTCACGGTAGAGTGCGGCCAATTCTGCCTGTCCTTGCTCAGTCTGCTCTGTTTTCACTTCTTGCTTGCTCCATTCAGGCACATTGCTTTTTTTAGCAGGAGTCTCCTGTTTCTTCCGCCCTTGTCCCTTGCTATCTCGTAAATGCTGGACAGCCTGCTCTGCGCTCCTAATCTGCTTGTAGGAAAAATCATTCCCCAATTTCAAGGCATAGGCTTCCTGTAAATTGGCTGAATCAACCTTATTAAAGGTATAGAGAACAATTACATTGATGACCTCATCCAGTAAGCCCAAGTCAATCAATTGTTGCAAGCACTTGCGCTCTGACATCGTTACTGTCGCATGACGTGTCTCTTTTAAGAGCGTTAAAAATTCAAGAGCTGTTTTTGCACGACTCTCTCGAACAATGGCTTGTTCCTGCTTAGTTAAACTCGTTGTAACAACTGATTTTGCTTCAACCTTTTGTTCCATCCGCTTGATACTAATCACCTGACCATTTGCAGTTTCTTTTGCAATCGTATAGGCCTGCATCCAATCCCAACTATTTTTTTCTGCCAAATGGTACAAGGCAATGACATCATCTCTTTCATCTTGAAAACGCAGTTGGTCACGCCCCATCATGGTTTTGAAAGCCTGTAAGTCAAAAACGGTAGCTTGGGCTGGTTGGAGGGGAATATCTCCTGTCATACTAAAGACATCTGAAAATGATTTGGTCACTTCCGTGTCCGATACTGGTTTAGAAACGATGAGTTCTTCAACCGCTGGCTCACCAATTTTCTTAGCCAACAATTTTTGATACAAGGGATTGCGAAGAAAATCTTCTTTGGCTAACGGTTCTGCCAAACGAAACACATAGCTATCACCCTTCTGATAAATGGCTAACAGTTGCATTGCTCCAAGGACATCTAATGCCTGTTCCAAATGAGGAAGTCCCATGTTTACCTGATTTAGAATGCGGCTAAGTGAGTATTTGCCTGTACCATTGTCATAACCTGCCCACAAAAATTGATAGACTGCCGCTGCTTCTAAGCCAATAATCGGTTGATAGCAGAGAACAAAGCTCAGCCAATTCGGACTCACCATATTTTTTCGTATGTAAGAATAGAGATCATTTGGTTTCATGCTTTGTCCTATCTTTTGGTCTTACTACCCTTTGTAATTTGTTTGAGCAAGTTTTCTAGTTCACCAACATCCTTAAAGGAACGATAGACAGAAGCGAACCGAACATAGGTAATCTCATCCAATTCAACTAATTCTTCCATGACCAGATTCCCAATCAAATCACTCTCAACTTCGCTATCACTATGGGCACGCACCTTTTGTTCAATTCGGCTAACAACCTCTTCAATTTCACTACTGGATACTGGTCGTTTTTGGGCAGAACGAATAATCCCGTTAAAAATTTTCTCACGGGAAAATTGTTCACGGGTGCCGTCCTTTTTCACGACAACCAAGGTTTTTTCTTCGACTCGCTCATAAGTGGTAAAGCGATAACCACACTGCTCACATTCTCTTCTGCGGCGAATGGTATTACCATCTTCTGCCTGACGACTATCCACAACGCTTGATTTTATACTGGTACATTTCGGGCAACGCATGCTACTTCTCCCATTTTATCATTATCACTTCATTGTACCATATTTCATAGGATAATAAAAGAGAGCAAGCCATGACTTCACGACAAACGCATGAAACGGTCTTCGGCTTTTTTCTACCTCAAACACTTTTTTGATTTAAAGTAATCGTTTTAAATACTGGTCAAAGGATAGACTAAGGACATATTTCTTACGACGCATGCTCATTTTCTTTCCAAAATCCAACCGTTTTAGGACAGCTAGGCAGAATTTGTCCATCACATTCAAATTAAACGCTAACTGCTTGTTCAAAGTTTTATTCGCATCTTCTCGAAAAACAATATCTAATAACCAATGCATACTCTCTATCTGCCAATGACCTCGAACGCACTGAGCAACTGTTTCTATAGTCTTCTTAAAGCTAATGATAAAATAACGGACTTCCTCTATTAGCTCACCATCTTTATCCAACGTATTCTTCGTCATGCCAATGCCACGTAACTTGTGCCATTTAGGATGGCGTTCAGATAACCATTTCACATCATATGAAACCCAATAATCACGGACTTCAATTTGTCCATGTGCCTTCTCAACGGTTTGATAATGTTGGTCTTTCTTAGCCAACTGATCCAGTAACTTAGCATCACTAAAGTAAAGGCTAATATCCTCATAAAGAGTCCCTTGATTGCCCTTTACAGCAAGACAATAATCTCCCCTACCCTTAATGATTTCATCCACTATCTCCGTCTGTGTTCCCATCGCATCTATAGTCACAATCCCTTGTCTAATATCAATAAGCCGTAGCAAGCGTGGAATAGCCGTAATTTCATTGCTTTTCTCTTCAACAGCAACCTGACCTAGACTAATGCGATTTCCACCATCATAAGCCGTTACAATATGATTTGGACGCTGCGTTTTATTGCCATTTCCTCGCATGGTCTTACCATCAATAGCTATAAAGCGTTCAATCGTAGCACTTTCAGGATTCTGATTAAAGTCAATTTTTAAGTCAGTTAAAACTTGAGGATCCACCATACTCACTACACGCTCTAAAGTATCATGAGATGGACAACCATCACTCAAAT
>NZ_JBFRYH010000042.1:0-19848 GCF_040984445.1 Streptococcus handemini | reverse complement strand
TTCCGTCAATGGCTATCAGGCGTTTCGAAAAACGAGTAAAATGTTTAGCTGATACCTCTGCCTCTTCAAGAAGAGCAGACCACATCTGTGTCACTTCTACTAGAACTTGAGGATCTAGAGTCGCAAAGACTCGTTGCAGCGTATCGTGAGACGGAATCCCATTTTCTAACTCCAACACGGTTCGCAAGGAAGACTCATAGGCAGTCCCAAACTCCTCAATTTCATCCCAATATTCTGCACCTGATAGACGCGCAAAGAAAATAAGCAAGACAATATCTGACAATGTGTGCTTAATTTTCCAGGATTCTCTATCATCACGGACACCTATCAAGAAATCCAGTATCTCATTCATAACAAAATCCTCCACTATCTCTAGTATAGCAAAGGATTCGAACTTAGTTTATGAAACTGTTATCTGAAAACGAAACTTTCTTCATGCGTTTGTCGTGCTCTGCCAATGCTTGATTGCCTGTTTATTCCACGAATAAA
This sequence comes from Streptococcus handemini, assembly GCF_040984445.1. Classification (NCBI taxonomy): domain Bacteria; kingdom Bacillati; phylum Bacillota; class Bacilli; order Lactobacillales; family Streptococcaceae; genus Streptococcus; species Streptococcus handemini. The sequence continues at coordinate 19,359 of NZ_JBFRYH010000042.1, read as the reverse complement.
AAGATCCTATCTGAAAAAGCAGTACGATCAAGCAAATCAGAGCAAAGAAATAGTTGACCCAGCCCCCTTGATAGGTTGTATACCAAATCAGAGTAACAAAAAGAGCAATTAAAGCAAGATGAAAGAGATTCCGACAGATTGCATAGAGGACGAGACTTTTAGGGGAACGAAATTCTTTTGCTTCCCAATCCAATATTACCCCTATCAACAACTCACCAATCAACTCTGCAAGCCAACTCATATTTGTCCCTTTCTTACTTCAAACCAGTCTTAATCCTTTAGCGCAATGCCTTTTTCTTTCAATTGCTTAATGGTTGCTGCACCGATTCCTTTTAAGGCAAGCAAATCTTTTTCTGTCCATGCTGCAAAATCAGCTATACTCTTGATGCCTGCTTGGTAAAATGTCTCCAGACGACTACCTGCAATACCTTCAAGTTCTGGCAGCGCTTGGAAATCCTCTAGACTTGTTGCTGCCTGCTCCTTGATTTCTGCAACGGCTTCCTTAACTTGCTCAACAGCCTTATCAACTACTGTTTCAGCTACATCAACGACCTGTTCCAAACGCTCACGACCAGCTTTTTTCAATTTTGTCCATTCGCGTTTTAATTGTTTTTTACGGTTTACTTTTTTCTTTGCCATTTTTTCTCCTAATCTCCTTGTATCCTATCCTTAATAGCTTCGCTTGCCAAACAATTCATCTGGTAAATCATGGAACCCTTTTCCTGCAGCATAGTTGGCGAATTTTCCCTGAATAAAGCGATAGGCATCTACCTTGCTTTCATAGCGAATATAGGCATCCGCTGCACGCTCATCCTTGTCTTCTTCCAAGACGCGACGACTTTCTTCCATGGCCATTTCATTGATCATTACTTGAGTATTGACCCAAGCCTCGAATTCTTTTAGAAACTCCTGTTCATAACTCATTCGTCAATCTCCCTATACACATCTGTTTCAATTGCCCGATATGGCGCAATATCTTGAACATATTCCAAGACTCCTTGAAATTCACCCGTAGCATCACGCACAGCTTTGTAGGTCACATGAACAAATTGCCCACGAGATTCAGAGTTGAACCACATTTCAAATTTGTCCTTACGTCCCTCACGCAAGGCGGTAAAAATCGCTCGTACTTTTGGCAATAATTTAGGCGGATGACACAATTCTACATGCCGGCCAACCTGACTTGGCGTGCGTTTGAAAATCATCTCCTCGCTCGGCACCGCATCATTATAATACTGGAAAATGTCATCCTTGTTCACGAAGGTGATTTCCATAGGCAAATGATTCAATATCAAGTTCGCCTGTTCAACAGACAAATAGCCATTGCCAAAGGCCTGTGTTTCTTGTTCTGATTGCTTTTTAGGCGTAAAGGAAATGCTTAATTCTCCATCAGGCGTATCAATTGTGTGATGAATCACCTGACCAGTTCCTGCGGCTTCTGAAACAGTTTCTTCTGCTTTTTCTTCTACCTCTGAGGTGAAGGTCTGTCGTTCTGGTGTCCATTTCTCCTTGGGACGAATAATCGCATAACCGAAGGTATCGCTTTCTCCTGCAATTTTTAACCAATCATCTTGCGTAAAGCATTCGAGCAGAATCATCAGCAAAATCGATTCTTCCTTGAAAATCATACTTTCAAATTCGACTGCAAAAGCTTCAAAACTCTCTTGTAAGATTGTGATTCCTTGCTCTTCTAATTGCTGACTATTCGTTTGGACAATCGCAAATAAGTCCCGAATTTGGTCATCTACTCCCCACATAACCTTGGGTGGGGAATCATGACCATATTTTTCCATCAAGGGAAAAAACAGTTCTTCCTTACGTCGATAATGGCTGTCAAACTGCCCTAACAAAGCTAGTTGGCGCTGCAAGCCTTTGATAATTTCCTTGCGAACGGTCGAATCTTCTGCCTGCTCATAACTCTCTAACAAACGGCGAATCCGAATGAGGGCAGCCCGTAGGGCTAAATTCTCATCCCTAAACACACGCACTGGGTGACCTGCCTGATCAGCATCTGCTACCTCGACATTCTGGACTGCCTGCTTAAACAAGTTAGCATGGGCATCACAAAGGGCCATGACATCTTCAAAGGTCACTCCTGAATCCGAGTTCATCAACTCATGCTCCATCAGCGAAATCTCAATGGCTGAGACCCCTGCAAAGGTCTGATTAAACCGCTCCTGTACGCTATCTGGATTAGCCCCACGGTGCAAATCCAACAAGATATCCTTTAAGATATGAATGCGTTCATCTGTCATGCGTGCCCTCCAATGACATCATAGCCATTCCACTCTAAGGTTGACTGAATCCGCTCCAAGTCAATCCCTTTCATCTTAGCCCCTTGCTTAAGTGACACCGTTTTTCCAAGTGTCTGACGCATCAAAGGATTGGCTAGCGGAGTAAAACCAAGTTCCACTAAAATCTCAAGTACCTCTGGGTGTTCTTCAATGACTTGAGCCACAGGAATGGAAAGATCAATCGTATTCATGTTTCCACCTTCATTTATTTTTTCTCATTATAGCATATTCCCAAGGGAAAGGGGAGAAAATAGAGAAGTTTTACAGTAAAAAACGCTTTCTCTAGGAAAGCTGTTTAAGATTAAAGGAAGTGAGATAAAAATCGTTATTTCGTAGAAATCGATTGTGTCGTCTTCGCTTTCCAATTTTTATGCTCGGGTATTGACAGTCACTCCCCTGACTGTCAATATCCGCAAGGTTGACGCAGTTTGTAGAACGTTGAACTATCAACGTTTTGGATAAGTTGTGCACAACTTTTCATCCTCTTCAATGCCCCACTGGAGCATTGAACCCAGCGATAACTACTGCATCAAACTGTTCAATCTATAAAAGAAGCGAGGCTGGACACTTTTGTCTCAGTCTCTTTTCATTAAAGATTTACCATGCAAATCTATAAACTGTCTCATGCTGAAAGTGCTGCCCTTTCTCCAGTAAAATCGAGCCAAAATCAGCTAAATTACAAGCATTGGGTAGCCCTTGGCATTCCAAGCTAAAAGCACCGTGAAAGGCTGCCATATCCTCACTTGGGAAATTATAGGTATAAATCACCACCGCAGGCTGATTAGTTGCAACGGTCAAGCGCACGCGCTTATCTGGACTGACCACTTCAACTGGTTCTGCCACCTGATCCAAGACCCAAGGATGATCATAGCCTTTGACCAATTGATTTTGCGGGTGTTCCAAGGTGAAACCTTGAGCAAATGTACCCCCTTTTCGGAAATCAAACGGCGTTCCATCAACAGGCTCTAATCTTCCAAGAGGTAGATTATCCTCTCCAAGTGGCGCATAAGTTTCAGCTGCAATCCGCACTTGGTGGTCTGCAATATCTTGAGTAACATCGCCTGTTAGATTGAAATAAACATGGTTGGTCGGATTAAAAATCGTATCCTTATCTGATTGGGCTGTATAGGTAATCTCAAGCGCATTATCTTCTGTCAAGCAATAGCAAGCCTTGATTCGCACATTCCCAGGAAAGCCATTGAATCCATCAGCCAGCTCAATTGAAAAACAAACAGAATTAGCTGCTTCATCTAGCTCTACATCCCAATACTGCTCATTTGCGGTATTCACACCACTGTGCAAGGTTCGACCTGGTTCATTTGCCGTAAAAGTATACACCTTGCCTTTAATTTCTGCTTGTGCATTTGAAATGCGTCCTGCGACAGGCACAATACTGGCTCCAGGATAAGCATCCTTAGCCAGGTATTCCTCATCTGAAGAAGCTGATAGGGTGATATTACGCAATCCGCCATCTTCTTCAACAGGGAGCAAAATCTCCACGATTCGTGCTCCAAAATTCGTCAAGGTCACCTGCATCCCAGCTTTGTTGACCAGACGATACTTCCTTGCCCTTTCACTTCCAAATGAACCAATTTCGATCATCATTGCTCCTTTACTTCTATCATGGAATCTCTTCTTTCATTATACTATAATTCGGTTAAAATAGAATGAAAATCAAAGAGGACCCGATTCATTACGGGTCACCCTTTGGATACTTAAAGACTATTCATCATCGTCGTCATCTAACATGCCTTTTAATACATCATTCACATATTGGACGTATTCTGATGTGCTTTCATCATAACGAGATGTCGTACCAAGAAGGGCATCATTGATAAAACGAATGACCATTGGCATATTCATTCCCGCATAAAGATCAACTTCGCGACCTTCTAAGATGAGCTTGCTGACCACATTACAAGGTGTGCCACCCAACAAGTCAGCAAAGACTACAAAATCATCCAATCCTTGAATCGTATCTAAAAATTTGGCTTGAAATTCTTCCGGCCCTTCTGCAGGGAGCAATGATACTGTATGAATGTTGTCCTGAGGACCCATAATCATCTCTGTACTTTGCTTCAATCCCTCACAAAACTGTCCATGACTAACGAGTATCAACTGTTTTGACATATCACACCTAAGTTTCTAATTTATACTCCCATTCCGAATACAAAGTAACCAAATGCAGACATTGCAAGTGCTGCTACAATAATCAGCAAGATTGCTTTTGTAGACGTCATACCTTTACGGCCAAGTAACCAGAAGATAGCACCTGTAATGATAGCTGGTAACAAGCGTGGGAAGATGAGGTTGAGCAAGTCTTGCACATCAATCATCTTTTCACCAACATGGAATGGCGCTGTTACTTCAACGTTAATCATCGTTGCAATCAAAGCACCCATCATGAATACCCCAAGAACAGAAGCTGCATCAACGAGAGCATTCAAGGTATCACGCATGGTGGTTACCAATTTCACACCTTCTTTGTAGGCAAATTCCAACTGTTTCCAACGGAAGATATCATATACAACCGCTGCTCCTACCCAAAGGGCAATACCAACGACACCAACAATGTTCCCACCTGCTGCCATTGACGCTGCAATCGTACCCATAATAGCTGGAACAAGTGAACCAAAGATAGAGTCACCAAGTGGCGCAAATGGTCCCATGAGACCTGTCTTGATACCATTAACCGCATCTTTTGCTGCGATACCTTGTTCTTCTTCCAAGGCAAGGTCAAAACCTGCAATAATCGTATGGAAGAATGGTGAAGTATTAAAGAACTGAGTATGCAAACGCATCATTTCTTGCAATTCAGGCGTACCATCTCCGTACATTTTACGAAGTTGAGGCAAGAGCATGTATAGGTAACCTGAAGCCTGCATCCGCTCATAGTTCCAACCTAATTGGTAAGTAAATAAACTACGTTTGTTAATTTGATTAAAATCTTCTTTTGTCAGTTTATAATTAGATTTCATCATCTTCAATTTCCCCACTTTCTACAGTTGATGTGGTAGGCGCAACTACGGTACGACGTGCATTTTGATAGTGGAGCACTGCCAACAAGATACCGATAATCGCAATACCAATCATAGACAAACCTTTGAAGTTTCCATTAAAGCCTTCAACAACACCTGCAACAGCACCACCCAATGATGCTACGTTTCCATAAAGAACAGTTAACATTGCTGTGATACCAAAACCTGCTGCGAGGTAGTGAAGGTTACGTTTAAGTGGAAGATAGTGAAGCAAGATTGCAAATCCAAGACCTGGAAGCATACGAGCTGCAAGAGTCAAACCTGCCGCAATCCATTTGTATTGAGGTAATTCAATTGTTGTAACCATGGTTTCAACAAGAGCGCCACCAAAGGCAAGAGCAAGAAAGACAGGAACGGCACGAGAAGCTGCCCAAGGAATCGCACCTAAGAGATAGTTCCGTTCGATCGCTTTATAATCAAAGCGTTCAATCGCAGCATCCACACGGTGAGCAAAGTAAGTAGTTGTGAAACGACCAAGGATATCTGCATAAGTCAAAAGACCCGCTACTGGGACCCCGATTGTTGAAATCGCAATTTCAGCGTCAATTCCTTGCGCTACTGAGAAGGCAGTTGCCAACACCGCACCAGACGTTGCGTCGATACGAGAAGCACCACCAAAGGTACCGACACCAAGTACCACCAATTGCAAAGCTGAACCAATCCACAGACCTGTTTTCAAATCTCCCATTACAAGTCCTGTGATAAAGCCCGCAAACATTGGTGAGCCGGCAGATGATACGATGGTCAACTCATCACAGATTTGATAAGCTGAGTACAAGGTAAGTAAAAGAATTTGCCACCATTGAATCATGATGTAACCTCCTAAAAATTTTTATAATTGTTTCACGTCTGATTTCTTAGATGGAAACAAGACAAATGTAACCGAATAATCTTATCTCACCTTTGCAAGCAATGGTAAGAAGTCTTTGGCAGTATCACCTGGAACCATTTGGTGAATCAAATTCACGCCTTTTGCATGTAATGCATCAAATGCCTGAATATCTTCATCCACAACGTTTACCGAACGAGTGACAGAACGCGTTTCAGGTGATTGAGACATATTTCCAACATTCAATTCTGGAATTGTCACTCCCTGTTCGACCAAGCCCAAAATTGGAGCTGGACGTTTTGCAACGATAAAGAGGCGTTGGGAATCATATTTCCCTGCTAAAATGTTTGCTGCCGCTTTTTCAACTGGTAAAACAGACAATTTCACACCTGGTGGGCAAGCTAATTTCAAACCAGATTTTTCAATGTCATTGTTGACAACATCATTGTCTACTACCATGATCCGTGAAATATTTAATTTTGTAGTCCAAAGATTGGCTACCTGTCCGTGGATCAATCGACCATCAATACGAACTCCTATAATTGCCATAGTGTACTCTCCTTTTACGTTTTATAATACATCTTTATAGATAGGTTCTGACGAGAAACGAAGATTCTCTCTATACGTGCCTTCTGTTTCAAAGACAATGATTTCATTTTCTCCTTTCTTTAAGTATCCTTTTGGTATATAGAGGGAAAGGATTGGTCCCCGCTCCCAGAAACGACCTATATTTTGTTGATTTACAAAGACAACACCTTTTCCAAAACCAGTCATGTCAAGATAGGTATCCTGAGCATGCTCCACATTGATATGATAGCGATAGAAGGCCGGCTGATTTTCTTGCCATGCTTTGGTAAAATCTAACTCCTGAACCCTATCTAGTGGTAGTGGGTACATCTCCCACTGGCCAATAAAGTGTAAATCTGCCATGACCCCACGACCTAGCCCTTTTCGTTGCGTCGGTGCTGTCAATTTATGACCATAATTCACACGACCCATATTTTCGACTAAAATCACCAAGTCTGTCTCTTTTGCTACTTGCTCCAAGAAGATGTCATCACCAACTTCTTCCTGATATTGGGTCGCAACTTTCTCTCCTGCTAGAAATACTTGAACGCGATCCCTCGCATCAATAATTCTCAAGCGTTCGGCTTCTAATTTATCTTTCTCAATCCGCGTGCGGTAACACGTATAGCCCACATTCTGACCTAGCTCTTCCATTGACTTGGGATAGAAGGCTTCTTGGCAATCGCTTACATTTTCAAGTGCTGAAAACAAGCTCACCTTATCATTTAAGGATGCCGTTTGGTAAGCCTTGGCTTCCTTGACCAACGGCTCTGCATAATCAAGTTGCGGATAGCTTTTTTTCATCAGCTCTTGTAGTTTATAAAACTTCTTAGTCGGATTGCCTGCCTCATCTAAAATCGCATCGTAATCGTAAGAAGTTACTTGTGGTAAATCAATCTGCCCACGCGCTGAACAGCCATTCATAAAGCCAAAGTTGGTTCCCCCATGAAACATATATAGATTGATACTGCCTCGTTCAATCGTCTTCATGACGGCTACTGCTAGCTCATCTGGATCTCTACGAATGATCTCGTCACCCCAACGATTGAACCAGCCATCCCAAAATTCCATACACATGAGCGGCCATTTTTTACCGTGTTCATCAAAGAAGGATTGTAACTGGTCAAAATTCTCAGCTGCCTTAGAACCAAAATTGCCAGTCACCAATATGTCATCTTCAATGAGCGTTCCAGCTCGCAAAGTTGCTCGCCATGGACCATCTGAGGTGAAGAAAGGTGCTGTTAAGCCGTACTTCCTCATCAAGTCAGCAATTGCTCTTAGGTAGGCTTTTTCTTCTCCATAAGACCCATATTCATTTTCCACTTGGAACATCAAGATGTTGCCACCTTCTGATAATTGGTGCTTAGCCAGTATCGGCAATAAGAAAGCATAATAATCTTCCACATGCCGCAAATAAGCTGGATCACTCGAACGCACACGCACCTGCTCTGCTAATAGCCAGGCCGGTAAACCACCCCACTCCCATTCTGCACAAATGTAAGGTGATGGGCGAACAATGGCATATAGACCTAGTTCCTGTGCAATGGTTAAAAAGCGCTCAATGTCAACTATTCCCTCTGTAGTGAAAGCCCCTTTTTGTGGTTCATGCAAATTCCATGGAACGTAAGTTTCAACTGTATTAAAACCAAGTGCTTTCAAATTGTATAGGGAATGATACCAATCATCAGGATGTACCCGAAAGTAATGAATCGCTCCAGATAAAATCTTAAACGGTCGATCATTTAGATAAAAGTCTTCTCGAATTTGAAAAGTATCCACAACTTCCTCCTTGTAACCGTTTTCTTATCTTTATCAATATATTAACACAAATGTGTGGTTATGTCCAGTTGTTTTTTTGAAAAAAGTTTCTTTTTTCAAAAAAATTTAGTATAATAAATAGAGCAATCATAATAGAAAGGAAGCTACATGAAAATCCCTAAGTATCAACAAGTGCAAAATGACTTACGCCAGCAAATCATCTCAGGAAAATTTGAAAATGGAGATAAATTCTATACTGAAACAGAATTAACCAAACTCTATAACGTTAGTTCTATCACAGTTATCCGTGCTGTCACTGAACTAGTAAAAGACGGCTATCTCGTCCGACAGCAAGGAAAAGGCACCTTTGTCTCTCGCTCTCGAAAGGGGAAACTTGTCGAATTTTCCGACGTAGAAGTCTTTCCTCTTGAACAAGATAGCGTGTCCGTACTCTCTTGCGAAAAAGGGAACGATCCACGCATCTTAGAAAAATTACATCTTGATAAAAACGATTATTACTACAAAATTATCCGAGTACGTTCTGCCGACAGTGTTCCCTATATCTATCACCAGTCCTACATCCCAACTCGCTACATTCAAGATCCAGAAGCTGACCTGAAGCATTTTCAATCGATCTATCAACGCTTCAAATTAGACTTTAATCTTCACATGTCAGAAGAATTATACTCCGAAACGAACGAGGTTGCTTTCCCAACTCCTGTGGAAGTTGCGAATCACCTAAAACTCCAAGCCAATGAGCCAACTATTCTTCAAATTCGGACAACCAAAAGAAATGGAAGTAACGAAGTACTGGAATATATCGAAACCTACAAGCATTGGAAATTCTTTAAATTTGAGATTGTTGCCAATAAACATTAAAAGGAGCCTTTTCGGCTCCCTTTTAATGTTTATTCTCCACGCATATGGCTAATCTTATAACGAAATTGGTCAGCACGCGCAATACTGAACGTATACTCAATCACACGATTTTTGTCATTATAGGTCTTACGAATCAAATGCAGAACTGCATCCCCATTTTGAATATCAAGTAAGTTTGCCTCGTTTTCCAAGGCTATACTAGCATAAAACTCCTCTTCCGCAAGGCGAATGACTTGCCCAAAATCTTCTGCAAAAATTTCATACAATGGTCTGGTCTGCAATTCCTCTTCCGATAAAGAGTCAAAAATCAAAGCTGGGACATATGTCCGCTCCAGCATCATCGGAATACCGTCCGCCAACCGCAGACGCTCCAATTCAAAAACAGGATCGCCTAAGGCCACTTGCAATCGCTGGACCAAGTAATCTGTCGCCTGAATCTTCTGAAACGATAAAATCTGCGTTTTCGGAACACGACCGATACGGCGCATCTGATCTGTAAAGCTGTAAGCCGTAGATAGGTCAACTGCCGGGGTACTTACTTCTGATACAAAGGTTCCTTTGCCATGGACCTTATATACCAATCCTCTTTTTTCTAACTCCTGCAAGGCTAACCGAACAGTAATGCGACTGACGCCATAGACATGAGTCAATTCTCTCTCAGAAAGTAGTTTCTCATTTGCCTCCATCGTCTCACGAATTTTCGCTTCAAGTATTTCAACAAGTTGAAGGTACAGAGGCTTTGTTCCAGACATCTCAGCCATATAATCTTCTCCTTTATTGGTCATAACCATCTTAAGTATAGGTCATTTTCCTAGTAAATGCAAGATAAAAAGAGCCCCTGTTTTAAAAAACTTTTTTAGGCTCCCTCTGGTCGTGAAGGAACAAGAAACATCACTTGTCTGAATGATAAGCGTGCAAGCGGTCCTACCACCAAAAAATTTAACGTGAAAGCTATCAAAGCATTGTTCAACCAAGCTGCTCGATAAGTCACAAAGCTACTGAGAATTCCATTTACAATCAAACCATATAAGACATCATACTCACCATACAAGGAGCCATTGTCCCTGAAATGGTTAGAATTTTTTGCCAATCTTTATTAAAAATAAATTCCAACAGCTCATGCCAAATACCATGAAACGGCACATTAACATAGTAAACACAAACGCTTCTTTAAGAGCCTGTATCCACAGCTCAGCAACTCTATTCAAGAGCTTATGAATACAGGTTCTAAAATTTTTAGGCACCGTTATCTCCTTCACTTATTAGCCTTCAATTTTATGAACATGTTATTCTACCATATTTGAAATTTTCATGTAAGCGATCCGCATAAAAAACGTTTTATATTTACTGTCTTGCGATTTTAATTTAACAGTAGCATTAGTGTTTAGATACGCAAGAATAACGACTTAATAAATGAAATCTGAAAGACAGGTAAATCAAAAAGAGAGCCCAACAGGTAATGGCTCCCTAAAAAACTAATCTTTCATTTCTTTTTGAAATACCATTTTCACTTCTGCACCTCCAGATGCTTCCACACAATTACTCAAATATAGCTCGCCATTATTTGCTGTGACAATCTTGTTAACAATGGATAGGCCCAAACCGTGTTTACTAGCCACCTCTTTGGTCTTACTGGAAATAAATTTTTCAGTCAAAACAGGCAATAGTGCTCGATCAAATCCACTTCCTTCGTCTCTGACTAGAATGGAAAACTCATTTCCTTTATCACAAAAGAAAACCGAAATGCGACTTCCCTTGGCTGAATGTTCCATTGCATTGGTTAGGAGATTTTGTAAAGCAACCGCGATTGCCTCCTTATCCAATCGAACGAGACTCTCCTCTCTGTGAGCAATCTGCAATTCAAAACCATTGGCACGGCACATACTAGATAGGATAGCAATCCAATAATCTAAAACTTCTGCACGCACCGCTTCCTTCTTACCTTCAATCAAATAGGAAAAATGTCTCAACTTTTCAATATAACTTTCTAAGCGCTCCACGCCATTACCAATATCAGATACACGCTCACTAGAAAGGTCTGGGTAGTCTTCCTGCAGTAGCTCGATATTCCCTCTAATCAAAGTAATCGGAGTGCGAATATCATGGGTAACAGCTTCAATCATCTCTTTTTGGCGTATCTGCATATCCCATTGCGTCTTCAAGGTCTCCTTTAAATCACGAGACAGAATCTCTAGCGACTGTAACACTCCATCGATTTCTTCATACTGAGAAAAAGAGCGGTCATAGTCTAACTCCATATTCTTGATATGGGCATTATCTTCGGAAATCTTCCAAATTTCCTTTTTTAAAATGCCTGAAAAGTGGATAATCATACAGATAAATCCCAGTAACCACACAACAAAAAAAGCCGTCAGATACAAGGATTCAAAATTCTTGCATAATCGATACACTTTTTCAGAAGTTGGTATGACACTAATCGTATAGCTGAGAACCAGCTCTTTCTTATCTATTTGATAGAACTTAAAAACGCGGGTACCAATGATCTCACCTCCTATAGCCTGACCGTCTTTTCTAGCCTTGATAACCTGATCATCAAATCGTTTCTCTATGGTATTTTTAAGGACTTTTCCATCCTCTACGTATAGTATGTCATAATAAAAAGGGACTTCAGTCGGTGTCCAATCAGGAGCTTGAAAGGCTGTTTCAATCGTACTTGAGACTACATCTGCATAATTAGCGGGATAGACCCAACCCCTATTGATGAGAAAATTCAGGCTGAGATAAGCAGACATGATGACCAACAGAGTATACAGCAATTCTAGGATAGTATGCTTGCTGATTAAATACGTCAAACTCTTTGTATTTCCCATTGGTAGCCCACTCCCCAAACTGTTTTAATTGGATTGATTTGCCCTTCTTCAAATTTACTACGAATCAACTTTATCCTCTCTGTAATAGTCGTTGTGCTATCGCCACTTGCATCATATCCATAGATACTTGTATAGATTCTCTCCTTGGAAAATACCTGTGATTTATTGTTCAACAGTAATTTGCAGATTTCATATTCACTACTGGTTAAAGGGATTTCAAGATTGTCTACATAGATTCGTCTCGAGAGCAAATCACAAGATACTGGGTAATCAATCAATCTTGTATGCTTTTCTCGTCGTTCCCGCCGCAAATGCGCTGCAACTCTTGCTCTAATTTCTGTCAGAGAAAATGGTTTGGTCACATAATCATCCGCTCCAAGGGCAAAGCCCTTAACCTTGTCTTGTTCAAAATCTTTTGCCGTTAATAAAACAACTGGGACATCAATAAGCGAACGGTATCTTTCTAAAAAGTCAAAACCACTCATACCAGGCATCATCACATCTAGAATCATCAAGTCATATCTATTTAATTGATTAGGCTCAAGTTTTCGAACATCATCAAGGGTCTCCACCTGATATTCTTTTTCAAAGGCCTGTCTTAATAACTTCAGCAAATCCACATCGTCATCTATGATTAGTAGCTTCATTTTATTCCTCCAATTTGCTCATGCCATCCCATTTATTATACCAAAAATAAACTAGGTAAAGGCTACTGAACATAAAAAAGATGGAAAAAATGCCAAACAGCATCAACTCTTCTAACCTAAGTTCCTGCTTCGCATAGCCAAATACCAACTTAATCGGATAAACAAATGGAAAGAAATACCAAATATTCTGTCCTAACTCTGTTGTCCCAAGTAATAGACTTGCCAAGGTAAAGAGAGCTCCCAGTCCGATACTGCCCGAATACTGGAATTTCAAGCTTAGAAATTGGTAGGTAGGAACCATGCTCATTAGAGTAACAAGACACAGCGCTAGCATACGTAGAAAATCAACTATATGTGGAGTGATTCCTGCAAGCAGTAAGAACATAAGAAAAGGAAGCACTGCTAATAATTCAATCATAGCTAGTAGCAAGACGATAAATAAAAAACGGGTTAGAAAGAGTGTGAGCCTAGAGATGCCGGAGCGCAACTCATTGGCATAGAGACCTGCTTGTTGATCAATTTCGTATAACATCGGGACAAAAAAGCTAAGCGAAAAAGAAGCAACAATGGCATACCCCACAAAGAAACCAGTGACTTCATAGCCTTTGATAGCTGGTGAACTAGACATATAGGCAATACAGACGAGGGCAAACACTAACGGGCAGAGCCAGATGACTATTCTTACTGGTGTTCGCTTGGTTCTCTGCCAGTACGATTGGAGCACCCTAAGCATGACTAAACCTCCTTTCTATAACTGCTGTCAGTAAGATAGTAAAAAGAAAGACCAGTAAGCTCAGACCCAGGCCCAGATAAGTCGCATCTACGTGCAACAAGGGAGAGCCTGTTTCCAGAAAGGTTCCATTTGGATGTATACCAACCACTGGGCTTAATAGCCTCAGGTTGTAGCACCAAGGAAAGAAAAGCCATTTGCTAGTCGGTGCAATCAGCGCAGCTGGAAAGGTACAGATAAAATTGATGAGAATAACCGGTATCTTTTTGTAGGTCACTTTCATTAACAAAAATGATAGGGCAACAATTGGTAAACTCCCTATAAAGAGACACAGCGTTGCTAACACAAGCATACTCAGAGGAATAACCTCATGAAATACGAGTCTTCCAATGGCATAAACTGCAAGGGAGGATAAAACAAAAATCAGTAGGAGTTCAGCAATGACCACCAATTGCTTAGATAGTAATAGCCTCATTATACTCACATTTTGCCTACGGTACAGACCAATATGCTCTGTTTTTTCTTTCCCAGTGATATTGACCACTAAAAGACTCAACACAATCGGTAAAACGAGAACAGGATACCAATTAAAAGATGTAGCCATTAGATAACTTTTCCCATCTGGACTTTCCCCCATAAGACTGACCATGAGCATATTGAAAACGACAAAAACAATGGGTACAAGATAGATTAGTTGGGCATTCGCCGCTCTTCTTTCTTTCATCCACTCTACTTTTAAGCATTGCATCATTGTGAAACTCCCTCCTGTTTGATTATTTCCATAAATAGGTCCTCTAGTTCAGCTTGACTAGTACTATTTTCTCCCTCATAACTGATATGTCCTTGATTGATAATACCAATTTTATCTGCCACCTGCTGGACCTCACTTAAAATATGGCTCGATAAGATGATGGTCATTCCCTCCCTCGAAAGTCTACGAATTAATTCTCTTAGCTCCTGAATGCCAAGAGGGTCTAGACCATTTGTCGGCTCATCCAAAATCAACAAAGAAGGATTATTCAACAAGGCCATAGCAATCCCAAGCCGTTGCTTCATCCCTAAAGAAAATTCCTTAACCAATTTTTTACCTGTCTGCTTCAGAGAAACAATCGTCAACACCTCATTAATTCTAGCCTTTTCTATTTGCAATAAGGTAGCTAACACTTCTAAATTTTCATAAGCAGTCAGGTTAGGATAAATAGCTGGATGTTCAATAATCGCCCCCATCTGCCGTAAATCACTGACCTCTAAACAATGATTTTCAAATAGAATCTCACCTGAAGTTTTGGGAATCGTCCTCGTAATCAATTTTAAGAGAGTTGACTTCCCTGCACCATTCGGGCCTAGTAGACCATAGACAGTACCTTTTTCCACCTGGATGGAAACTTGATTAAGCACTAGCTGATTGTGATATTGCTTTGTCAACTCCTTCGTTTCTAAAAGAATTGTCATGTTGTACCTCCTCATCTTTTTACACTTTCAGTATAAAAAAGAACCCTAACCAAATTATAACGGAATCCTTAGAACCTGTATTCATAAGTGAAGCAATTCTAATCGAGAGCTTATTTTACGATAATCAAGACGTTTTTTGAAAGAATACTGACTGTATTTCAAAAAAAGCAACGATGAGTAGCAAAAAATAAGCCCTAAATAGAGTTGCTGAGCTGTGAATAATACCACTACTGTAAAAGTATCCGATATTTAAACACCTTCGGCTTACTGGATTTCCAACCTGACACAATCACTATCCTAACTTTGTCAATGCAACCAATTTATATTTTTAAGGTTATAAATGGCGGATAAGTTGGCTACTTTTGAATTTCATTGAATATAATCTTCTCGCAAAAGCTATTTATCCTCTCTACTCACTACTAACTTGGATAACAGCAACTAGAAAAACGAAAAAACAGAACTCTGATAGCCCTGCTTTACCATGTTATAGAATAACTAGTTAACCTATCGTTTGGACAACTTTACCACACACTCGGTCCGTGCAGTATGGGGGAACATATCGACTGACTGGATATAATCTACTTGATAGACCTTCGCCAGCTGAACCAAATCACGAGCTAAGGTCGATACATTACAAGACACATAGACCATTTTTTCTGGCTGGTAGCGTACAATAGTCGCAAGCAATCGCTCATCTAATCCTGTTCTTGGCGGATCGACAATGAGGGCATCAGCTCGATAACCTTCCTTATACCAACGCGGAATAATATCCTCAGCTAACCCTGCTTCATAGTGGGTATTGTCAAATCCTAGCGCTGTCGCATTGCGTTTTGCATCCTCAATGGCTTCTGGGATAATATCCATCCCTCTCAAGCTCTTGACCTTTTTTGCAAAGGCAAAGCCAATCGTTCCAACACCACAATAAGCATCAATCAACTGTTCATGCCCTTTAATATCAAGTGCCTTTACGGCCTCCCCATACAACACTTCTGTCTGTTCTGGATTCAGCTGATAAAAAGCACGTGGAGATAGGGCAAACGTATAGTCCAATACAGACTCCTCAATCGCCTCCTGCCCCCAGATAATCTCTGTCCTATCTCCATAAATTTCACTGGACTTCTTGGTATGCCAATTGACTGCTACTGTTACAATTTCAGGAAATTCCTCTACAAGTTCCTTTACTAATCGAGTTAAATTCATCTGACTAGAGGTCACAAAAATCAGTTGAATCTGACCAGTCTCCCGAGCTCGTCGTACCATAACTGTCCGAATCCCTCCCACACGGCGCTCATCGTAAATCGGAATCCGGTACTTGGTCAGCAAAACAGTCACATGATTGATCACAACCTGCGTCACCTGATCTTGTACCAAACAGTCCTGAATGGCAATCAAGCGATGAGAATGCTCCGCATATAAGCCAGCCTGCACCTTCCCTTTGGTCAGACGCGTTTGAAACTGTAATTTTGCGCGGTAATATTTCGGCTCTTTCATCCCAATTGTAGGCCGAATCTCATACTCTTCAAAACCAGCTGGTCGAAATTTCTTCAGTGCTTGTTGTAGCAAATCTGTTTTAAAATCCAACTGACGATCATACCGCAAATGCATGATTTGACAGCCACCACACACCTCATATAAAGGGCAAGCCGGCTCTACCCGAAACTTGGAAGGACGATTGACCTTGAGCAAGCGTGCCTCGACAAAATTTCGTTTGACAGCTGTTACCTGACAATAGACTTCTTCACCCTTTAAAGCTCCAGGAACAAAAACCAAGGTCTTCTGATAAAAACCAATTCCTTCGCCATTGATTCCCATTCGCTTAATCTTTAGGGCAAAACGTTGTTTTACTTGTATACTCATGATACTATTTTACCGAAATTTCATGTATAATGAAAGAATGAGAATTACAAAACTTGAAAAGAAAAAACGACTCTATCTCCTCGAACTAGATAAGGAAAAGCAACTCTACATTACAGAAGATACCATTGTTCGCTTCATGCTCAGCAAAGACAAGGATATCACGCTAGAAGAATTGACAGACATTCAGACCTTCGCCCAGTTATCCTACGGAAAAAATCTCGCACTCTATTATCTCTCCTTCAAACAGCGTACCCGCAAGGAAGTCCAACGCTATTTGGAGAAATACGAGCTTGAACCAAGTATTATCCCCAAAATTCTTGACAATCTTGAGGCTGACAATTGGATCAACGACTCAAAATACGTTGAAACCTTTCTTTACCAGAACCAATTATCTGGTAACAAGGGCCCACAAGTTCTCAAACAAAAACTCTCTCAAAAAGGCATCCCTCTCTCTCTCATTGAAGAAGAACTCCAAAAGATTGATTTTATCCCAATTGCAGAGCGTGTTGCCCAAAAAGCCTGGAAAACATATGCCAGCAAACTCCCTCATAAAGCCTTACAGGATAAGTTAGTCCAATCGCTGATGACAAAAGGATTTACCTATACACAAGCGAAGGCTGCTCTTCACTCTCTCGAATTAACATCCGATGAAGACCTAGAAGAAGAACTCCTTCACAAAGAACTTGAGAAGCAATACCGCAAATATAGCCGCAAATACGACGGCTATGAATTGCAGCAACGCCTGACACAAGCCCTGATGCGCAAAGGCTACGACTACCAGCAAATAAAAAGTGCCTTACGCAAATTTCTCTGACAAATGATCCCTCAATTTCCGAACAAATAGCAAGAGCCGGTAAAAATTTTTCCTATTCCTTAAAAGTTATGATATAATAGTTAAGATTAAACTTAAATTGTAGAAAGTTGGTAACCAAGTGAAATTACCAAAAGAAGGCGACTTTATTACAATTCAGAGTTATAAACATGATGGCTTATTGCACCGCACCTGGCGCGATACCATGGTACTAAAAACAACAGAAAATGCTATCATCGGGGTCAACAATCATACCTTGGTCACCGAAAATGATGGTAGACGTTGGGTCACCAGAGAACCCGCTATTGTCTATTTTCACAAGAAATATTGGTTTAACATTATTGCCATGATTCGTGAAAATGGTGTATCTTATTACTGCAATCTAGCAAGCCCTTTCGTTCTTGATAACGAAGCCCTCAAATACATCGACTACGACCTTGATGTGAAGGTCTTTGTGGACGGAGAAAAACGCTTGTTAGACGTTGACGAATATGAACGACACCGTAGACAGATGAAGTATCCAACCGATATTGATTTTATTCTCAAAGAAAATGTCAAAATCCTTGTAGACTGGATTAACAACAAACGCGGACCTTTCTCTCAAGCCTATGTCAATATTTGGTACAAACGATATTTAGAACTACGAAATCGTTAAAGTTGCACACAGAAAAACCTGTTCTTCAGGCTTTTTTCTTACAAAGAAAGGGAATGATTATGGCATTTACAAATACTACTAGAAGATATGCGAGCTTCAGCACTGTCACTTCACTACCTGGTAATGTGATTGATAGCATTTGGTATGTCATTGACAACTACCTCAAACACGTTATCCCCTTGAAATCCATTATCCAATTTCAGCTCACAAATAACAAAGGCAAAATAACCGTCACCTTTTCACAAGAGCATTACCAAAAAGCTATCTCCATAGATCTCCAAATTCCCTTTGACCCACTCTATCCACGAAAATTACTCGTCATTGACAAAAAAGGGCAAGAAACGATTGTCTTGCCAGATGAATTGCATTTTTAAATAAAGTACAAACTGATTCTTAATTTGAGCAAGAATCAGTTTTGCATATTTTAACAAGCACAGGGAAATTCAAATCAACTAAAATGATATTCCATCTCTGATGCCCATTATTTTTATCCTCTTGAATTTAGAAGATGTATTGGATCTATTTTCCCATGTAGTGCTTATAAATTTAGTCTCATTGTCAACTGTAGTGGGTAGATGAAAAGCTAACACCTAGAGAGAACGACATTCGTCTTCTCTTTTTTGATGTTTAAGGCAATCAAGATCCGTTTTTTTAAGTTTTCAAAGTTCCTAAAGCCAAAGGCATTTCGTTTGATGACTTTGATGAGATTATTAGTAGCTTCCAATTTGGCGTTGGAATAAGGCCATTCCAATGCATTTAAAATCTTGTCCTTATCCTTTAGAAAGGTCTTAAATACCGTCTGGAAAATAGGGTCAACTGAAGCAATTTCCTGTTTGATGAGGTGAAAGAAATGGTCTGAGTTTTTCTCTTGGAAATGGAATAAAAGAAGTTGATAGAGTTCGTAGTGCAGTCGTAGTTCCTCTGAGAATGATAAGAGTTTTTCTAGGATTTCCTTGTTAGTCAAATGCATCCGAAACATAGGACGGTAGAATCGTTTATCACATAGTTTAC
>NZ_JBFRYH010000041.1:0-20034 GCF_040984445.1 Streptococcus handemini | reverse complement strand
AAAAATGCGACGCAACAACAAGTCGCATTTATTGAAAACTGGATTAACAACTATCCAAAGAAGATATTGGGTTACAAATCTCCTAGAGAATTTTTACAGACTGGCTAACTTGAACTTGAAATTTAGCTAATAAAGCAGAATAACTTGCAAGCGGTATTTTCTTTATAAAAGCCCTTACATTTTCCCTGATTTTTTGGTATAATCTTATATTGTGATAAACTTCTCAATGATAGAAAGATAGGAAGATAGGAAACAGTATGGCAGAACAATCTCCAACATTGATGTATACAATCGATAAAAGCATCAAGAAAAAAGCTGACTTGATTGAAAGCAATTATTGGGCATATGCCCTCCGCTCTATTTTTGCAAGTGTCTATCTAGCGCTCGGAATTGCCATTGCGCTCTACACGGCTGACAAGCTAGAGCAGGTGTCAGCAGGCCTTGGCAAATTCAGCTACGGTCTCATGTTTGGCTGGGGGCTCCTTATGATTCTTTATATGAATGCAGAGCTCGGCACATCGAATATGATGTATATGACGGTGGCCATCTATCGCAAGGTTATCCCAACCAAAACAGCCCTGAAGATTCTTGCAACTTGTATCTTTTTTAACTTTATTGGTGCAGTTATCGTCTGCTTCTTACTAGCGCAGACTGCTCCATACTCTGTTGGACATGTGGCTATGGATAGTTATCTGATACAAGGCACGATTGCCAAGATTGCCAAAACACCATTGACTCAGTTTATCGAAGGGATTTTTGCCAACATGGTAGTCAATATTGCTGTTTTTGTCTTTCTTAAGATGAAGGATGATGCAGGAAAGGCGATCGCAGTGATTTTCATCATCTTTATCTTTGCCTTTCTTGGTTTTGAGCACGTGATTGCCAACTTCTCCACCTTCTCTCTCGCCTTCTTTTCAAATGGCGGACCTGTCGAAGGTATGAATTTCCCTTCAGTCCTTTCTAATTTCCTTTTCTCAGGTCTTGGAAACTATGTCGGTGGTGGATTGGTCATTGGACTGCTTTATAGCTGGCTCAACAATCAATTATCTGTTTATGTGGACTAGCTTTGAAACTCTAAAAATATAAGGAACGAAAAAACAATTTTCGTTCCTTATTGGTTATCGTCGAGCGAAAAATTTTTCACATTACCATCATATTGAGCCCACTCTTTACTGAAGAAGGCGGGATTGATATGATAGTCTGGAGCTGGTTTGGGATTTCTAACAAAAGGATCCACCGCCTTGTCAAACTCTAACCAACCGAGCCAACCTATGTGAATCGTGTCTTCCATAAAATAAGATTTTCCTCCATCTTTTGAAAAGTCGGCAATATTAGTAAAACCCTGGCTTTCTAGCTGATATTTAATCTTTTCAACAGTCTGTTGGTACATCTCCTCACGCAGACCTGTATAAGCCATCCACTTTTCATTGACCGGTGGAATGACAAAGAGAACATTTATCTTCCTTTGGGCAAAGAGTTGTAAGACCAGCTGCAAGTCATTGTATTCAGGTGACTTAATATAGGACAGATTCTTTTGTGAGCCTTTTAGTTTTTTAATCTTGCCCTTTAATCGATGCTTGTAAAAATGATCATCAATCCCTAAGTCATTAGACTTGGTGCGCTCTTTTGCTTCTTGAATGGCAACCTTTTCCAACTCTTCATAGGAAAATTGATCTGGTAATTGGTTGAGCTTAGGTAACACTTGTTGCTCAAAATTTCCAGTGTTTTCAGAGGTTAAACTACTAAAGACATAATCTTGCCGCTGATTAAAACGTGTCATCAGACTAATAAGCTGTTTCTCTGAAGATGATAAGGTTTCCTTTTTTGCTACTTTTTTAACAATATCTGCCATCGTCACATTGGGATAGAGCTGCAAAATGCGTTCAGCTGTATGCTGTGCAGCCTCATCCCCACCTTGCTGACTTAAAAAACTTGTCAACTGATCGCTATTAAAATATTGCTGAAAGGCACTGGGCTCATAGCCTTTCTTGGTAAACCACTGAGGAGAAACAACATAGACGACCGTCTTACCTTCCAATTCTGGCAACATTTGTTGCATTCCAAAGTATTGGTTCAAAGAGGCCGCGCCACGTTGCCCCAACAAATAAGGACGGTAGGGACGGTCATATTTTTCAGCTAAAACAGACGGATGCATACTATCAAAGCGCAACCATTCACTGGAGCCAAAAAAAGGAACAAAACGGTGGTCAGGATCCGTCAAGGCACGAACTTTCTGTGTCCGTCCCTTGAAACTACGAGCTGTTAGGGTGACCGCCGAACGTTTTTCAACTTCAAAATTGTGGTCAAGATTGGTCGGATAAACAATCAATAACAGGACAACCAGCAAGGCTGCGCAAAAGACCGGACCTAAAATGAGCCATAAGCGTTTAAGCATTTTTCAACTCCGTAATCCCTTGGATGATTTTAGTAGCCGTATTCCAGTCGTCACGACCAAATTCAGACACAGGTACACGGATGTCAAAACGAGACTCGATTTCGACAATCAGCTCCACTGTTCCCATACTGTCTAGGACACCAGCATCAAACAAGTCTTCATCCAGCATGTCTGAGACATCTTCCATAAACAATTCATCAATAATGTCGATTACTTCTGCTTTAATATCCATAGGAAAACTCCTTTTTTATTTCTTAAACCACAGGTCATTTAAAAATCCAGAAAAGATTAAAAATGATAACATGACAACGTGAAAGGTGACCACAATCCCTAACGCTTGAAGTAAGCGATTCTCTGGGAGAGGAGCAAGTCCTGCTTTTTTCCGTTCTTTATTGAGCGTTTTTTTCTTCCGAACCCAAGCATCATTGACCACTAGACCAAGGCCATGAAAAAGACCATATGCGATATAATACCAAGTCACTCCATGCCAGAAGCCCATGACCAGCATATTGAGTAGGTAAGCCACACTTGAGGTGGTATTTCGATTTTTAAAAGCCTTATTGCGCATAAGCACCATAACTAACCGCATAAAAACAAAATCACGGAACCAGAAAGACAAGCTCATGTGCCAGCGATTCCAAAATTCTTTGAGATCGCGAGAGAGAAAGGGCTTGTCAAAGTTTCTCGGACTTTTAATCCCCATGAGATGAGAAATCGCAATGGCGAACATGGAGTAACCTGCAAAGTCAAAGAATAAATCAAGACCAAAGGCGTACATCACACCTAAGGTCGGTAGGTTAAACCAACCACCTTGGGACAGGGCATATTGCTTGAGCGGTGGCAAGATCATCGAGCCAAAAATATGGGCTAAAATGAATTTATATAAGAATCCCAGCATGATAGAACGAACTGCAACTTCTAGCATATCCAGTAGCTCATCTTTATCTGGAATCGTCGTATAATCTGCTTCAAATCGCTTGAAACGGTCAATCGGCCCACTTGAGAAGGTTGGCATAAAGAGCAAAAAGCGTAAGAATTGCCAAAGCGTAAATTCTGTCAATACCCCATCTCGCAATTCAATCATCATCCCAACTGATCGGAAGGTCAGATAGGAAATCCCTAGAAAACCAAAAAGTGATTGGTGACCTGAAATCGCCGGAGTCACCTTGACCATAAAAAGTGGAAAAACAGCAAGCGCTGTATGGAGATAAAAGACCCACTTGTTATCTTTTTTCGCTCGATACCATTTGTAGCTGAAAACCCAGCTAGTTTGCCACATGACATAAAAGAAGAGGGCAACAAGTTGAGCCGCGCTAGTTCCTGTCAACATAAAAACAATAAAGGCTAGACTGACCACCCCTTCATACCAAGCAAAGCGCTTCTTAAAAAAGAGACCGATAAAAATAGGCAAAACGGCAGCAATTAGATAGACAAAATACTGCGGATCTCCGTAGGGTTCCAAATGCGGAAGTTGGTTGACAAAGTCCATCATCGGTTGTTTACCTCGCTGATTAAGCCCTTGATGTCAATCTTGCCATTTGGGGTCAAAGGCAGGCTCTCACGATAGAGGAATTTCGACGGCATCATATACGACATCATGATGTCTTCCAAGTCTTCCTTAATGGCCTTAGTGATGTCAATATCTCGTTCAAATTGTTCACGGACACCCTCTTTCAGAATCACATAGGCCAAGAGATTCTGTACCTTGTGGTCCTTATTATAGCGTGGCACAGCTACTGCTGACTTGATATACTGGGATTTATTGAGGTTTTGAGAGACATCTTCCAGCTCAATACGGTAACCGTTAAACTTGATTTGGAAGTCCATCCGCCCGCCATAAAGAAGGAGGCCTTCTACTGTCATCGAACCAACATCTCCTGTGTGATAGGCTGGTAATCCTTCAAATTCAAAGAAGGCTTCAGCCGTCTTTTCAGGATTGTTCATATAGCCTTTTGAGACGGCAGGACCTGAAACGATGATTTCTCCCTGCTCACCAAATGGCAGTTTATTGCCTGCTTCATCAATGATAAAGGTTGGCGAATCCGCCTTGGTATAACCGATTGGCAAGCGTTTAAGGGTTTGTAACATCTCATCTGTCACAGCAACCGCTGAAAGAGCAACGGTTGCTTCAGTCGGACCATAAGCATTGATAATGCGTGCATGTGGGAAACGATCGCGGAGTTTTTGAGCCGTTTTCACCGTCAATTCCTCACCGTCAAAGTAGAAATGAGTAATCTGTGGCATTTTTTCCGCATTAAAATCCTCGGACAACATTGCCAAATCCGCAAAGGAAGGTGTTGAGGTCCAAATCGCAATCGGCAACTCCAAAATCGTTGCAAATAATTTCTTGAAATCCTGTGCCATGCTACTTGGCAATGCAAAAAGAGTGCCACCAAGAGCCAGAGTTGGTGCCCAGTACATGACCGACAAGTCAAAAGAATAAGGTGGCTGGGCTAGCATTTGCGGTCTTTCTGGTGTCGCAAACTCCTTATCGGTAATCATCCAGTTGGTAAAACTAAGTAGATTGCTATGCGAAATTTGCACCCCCTTTGGCTTACCAGTCGTTCCAGAGGTGAAAATGATATAGTAATTGTCATCTCCCTTGACCGAATGCGTGATGTCATAAGCCGTTTTTTGAGCGAAAATATCCTTGACTTCAGATAACGTAAGCTGAGGTGTTGCCACCTCCATTGGAAAATCTGCAATCCCGATAATCAAGCTAGGCTCTGCCACTTCAAGAATCGCAGACACACGCTCCAAGGCTGAATGACTGTCAATCGGGATATAGGCATGACCCGACTTGGTAAGAGCAACAAAGGTCGCTAGCATCTCATACTCTTGCCCACCAAAGACTACAACAGGAGATTTTGCAGGTAAGCCAAGGCTGTCAATTTTAGCTGCTAGGCTATCCGAATCTTCTTTTAAATCACGGTAGCTATGCACCTCACCCAAAATATTATAAACAGGAAAATCTGGCTGAGTCGCCGCATACTGCTCAATCGTTTCAATCATATCTTTTATCATCAACTGTGTCACTATACACCTCTAAAATTCATTGTAAATAAAGCCGCCTTGACCTTGTCCAAGGTAGGAAAAAAAGTACAATAGGGCTAGAAAAATCACGAAATACAGCAAGGTCTGCCCTAAAAACTTCCAAACGGTTTGATACTTGTTCATCTCATCTCACTCATTTATTTAAAAATAATTACTCTATTTTACCATGTTCTACAGAAAATATTCAATATAAAACTTATTAAAATAGTTCTTCCGTAGATTATCTATGAGTGTTCTGTCATATTTAACCAAGAATCACGAATAAAATGAAGAAGCAGAAAATACCATTTTTTCCTATTGTCTAGCAAACCGATTATTTCTTGTCTGTCTAAGACGGATATAGTATAATCAACTAAGCAAACGTTTTCTTAGTTGATTTTATGCTAGTTAAGGAGTTGTCATGATTGAAGCTTATCATTTATCAAAAACTTACGCAATTGTTGATAAGGAAGCGGGCCTACTAGGCTCGATAAAATCCTTCTTTCAGCCTAAAAAACGCTATATCCCAGCTGTTCAGGATATTTCTCTATCCGTTAAAAAAGGAGAAATCATTGGCTATATCGGCTCAAATGGGAGCGGAAAATCGACAACAATCAAAATGCTAACCGGGGTACTTTATCCCGATCAAGGGCAAGTCTTGATTAACGGTCTGGAACCAGCCAAAGCACGAACTGCTGTCAATCGACAAATCGGTGTCTTGTTTGGCCAAAAATCCCACCTAAGATGGGATATTCCTGTCATTGAATCCTTTTTTCTTCATGCCAAGATTTACGATGTTCCAGACCAGCTTTACCAAGAACGCCTCAAACGGCTGACGGAACTTTTAGAGTTAGACACGATTCTCCACCAACCTGTCCGCAATCTTTCTCTTGGTCAGCGGGTCAAGTGTGAATTTGCAGCGATTTTCCTTCACCAGCCTGCTGTGGTCTTTTTGGATGAACCGACCATTGGACTGGATGCCAGCGTCAAGGAGCAGATTCGCAACTTCATTCGCACCATGAATGAGGAATATCAGACAACCTTCCTCATCACCTCCCACGATATGCAGGATATCGAAAGCCTCTGCGAGCGCATTGTCATCATTGATAAGGGACAAAAAGTCTATGACGGCAGTCTCATCCATTTAAAAGAGAATTTTTCCAAGGTTAAAACCATTGCCTTTGCGACCCATGTCGCCATTGAAACATCGCTAGAAGCCCTTTATCTTGAATGGGAGCAGATTGATTCGCATCATTTTGAGATTCATTACCAGACGGAACACCATAGCAACGCCCACATTATTCAGATGGCTTTTGCCCAGTACCCAATTGAAGATGTGACCATAAAAGAGGTCACGATTGAACAGATTGTCAAGCGCATCTACGAGGAGGGACTGCATGGCTAAGTATCTTCATGTGACACGACAAATGCTCCTACTTCAGCTACAGTACAAGTCTTTTTTTGTGGCTTCACTCGTCTCTATGCTGGTAAAAATCCTCGTTTCCCTCTTCGTCTGGAAAACGATTTTTGCTAGCCAGTCGGAGGTCAACGGCTACAGCCTTGCAACCTTTACCACCTACATTCTTTTTGCCAATCTCTTGAATAATCTCAATAGCTTTGGGATTGGACGCGACTTGGCTAAATCCATCGCCAGAGGGGATATTACAGGCGAACTACTCTATCCCTACTCTCCCATTACCGCCCTTTTCTTTCAGGATTTTGGCATGAAAATCATCGAAGCTGGAAAATTCATATTGGTGTTACTTGTCGTTCCGATCGTCAATCCTGACTTTTATTTGCCCGATGTAAAAACCTGGGGAATCTTTCTGGTGACCAGTCTCCTGGGTATGTTCATGGTGCAGCTCATGGACTTGGGATTCGGACTGCTTTCCTTTTACACGGTCAACACTTGGGGACTTTTTATCTTACGAGAGGGCATTTTCAATCTATCAGCTGGTGTTCTCTTGCCTCTAAGTTTTTATCCTGCGCCGATTGCAAAAATTCTCAGCTTTCTGCCCTATAGCTTTGCGGTTAATTTTCCAATCAATATCCTTTTGGGAAAAGAAGTGGACACGAGTCTCTTTTGGGTACAACTCATCTGGCTACCTCTGCTAGCTGGAATCATGTATGTCCTCTGGCAAAAAGCTAGAAAACGACTGGTCATTTTTGGAGGGTAAGATACGATGAAACGATATGCAAAACTTTATTATTACAATATCAAAGCCTTTCTGATTGCGGCCATGTCCTACCGTATGGACTTCTTTATCGGGCTTTTGTCTTCTCTCATGGAACAAGTAGTCTATCTCATTTTCCTTAATGTCCTCTTTGGAAATATCAAGGAAATCGCAGGCTTTTCTTATGGCCAAATGCTCTTTATCTACGGTATTTCAACCATTGGACGGTCTATTCATTTGATTTTCTTTGACAATTTATGGATGTTTGGTAGTCGCTACATTCGTGAAGGAGAATTTGAGCGATTGATGATTTTACCCGTCAATCCCCTCTTTCAACTCATTTCAGAGCGGGTTCAGCTGCAAGGATTTGGAACAACCCTCATCGGCATCATCGCAACGAGTAAGGCCTATCAGCTCTTACAACTCCATTGGGGAGTGACAGATTATCTCTTGTTTACCCTAAGTTGCATCTGTATCGGTCTACTCTATGCAGCCATTCAGCTAGGACCAACTGCACTTGCCTTTTGGATTGTCGAATCCCTCCCTATCACCATGAGTATTTTCTCACTCAATCAAATGGCGCAATATCCAATTCGCATCTACCCAACCGCCATCCAGCTTCTCCTTACCCTCGTCTTCCCCTACGCTTTTACCTCCTACTTCCCAGCCCTTCATTTCCTAAACATCAACTCAATCGGACTCTTCCTCCCCCTCGTTGTCCTCATCATCTTTGCCCTCAACTACACCCTCTTCAAACATGGCATGAAAAAATTCAGCAGTGTAGGGAATTAAAACAATCCAGTGGATTGTTTTAACCCGAGCCTAGAAATAAGAAAGCAAGATTAGTCTGGGAGATTTTTCAACCCGAGCCTAAAAACTAAAAAGCGAGGACACTCCCGTATTCCTCACTTCCTTATTTCTCAATCCAAGTTGAACGGATCCACTAAATTAGTTTACTCCCCACAAAAAATCAATCAATAGTCTATCCACCTCTGGATTCTCATGCAATTGGCTATGTTGGGCACCTTTACCCGTCATTTTCTCTTCTTGATACGATTTTGCCCTTTCAGAAACCAGATACTTCAAACTCTTTGACGAGACATTCAAAACAGAGCCATCGGATTGGTCTGCCAGATCACCATAAATATTTAAAACTTCAATTTGTTGCTTAGGATAGGAGTCCCGCAAGGCAAGCAACTCTTGATAACTGACACTCATCTCTTTAGGTCGACCTGTCTTCTCATCTAAACTAGGATCTGCGGGTAAATCCCTTCCCTCTAAACCATTGACATGATTAGCAATATGAACGGACTTCTTTAACTGAGGCAGACTCTTATCATGGGCATTATCCAAGAGGTAAAAAAGAATAGACATATTCCCCATGGAATGACCAACCATGTTCATTTCTCTAAATCCATACGTTTCTTGTAATTTTATCACGACAGCCTTGGCATAACGGACATCTTGATGATAATCTGCATTGCGGTTGTCTTGATAATTGACCTCCACAATCGGATTAATCGCTCCTTTAGGAATCTTGCCAATCAAGGTAACTTCCCCATATTCATTCACATCTGCTCGAATAACCGTCTTCGTCACCTCGGCTTTCCTCGCTGCTTGAGTCATATGCTTCTCTGCATTAGCACTACTGCCATAGCCGTGAAAAAAGAGAGTAGGGGTCGTCGATTGCACATAGCTCGTTTGATTCAGCTTGGGTCGTAGGAAGACAACACTCAGAAAAGCACCGGAAAGAAGGGCGATGGCAAGCATGGCATGTAACTGTTTTATTCTCATCATAATAAACCAGTATAACACACTCCATTTTCCCTGACAATAAATGAAAAAGCCATTCTCAAACAAGAATAGCTTCACTAGGATGACTCACACTCCTAAAACTTCATCTTCTATCACACGTAAGACACCTTGTTCTGTATGCGCGGGTGCGCAAAATTTAGCCGTAGCCTGAACACGCTCAGACGCATTTTTCATGGCATAGGAATAGCCTGCATAGGCCAACAGTTCTAAATCATTATCACTATCTCCAAAGGCCAGAACCTCACTAGCATCAATACCAAGCGGTTGCAAGATTTGTTCCAACCCCCAAGCTTTATGGACACCCTTTGGCAACATACTCACCGAACCATATCCACTTGTGACAGCAAATAAGTGCTCTCCAAACACTCTATTACAATCCGTCACCAAATCTGCAACCAGTTCTTCTGGCACCCAAAAGCCTGCATGCGTAATCACAGCATTATCTGGCAGTTCAAGTAAACTTGGCAGTCGGACAATCTTAGCCCAAAAGGCCTGAAGTTGCTCTGCTGTAATCCCCAAGTCTACTTCCGCAAAAGGCTGGGGAGCCTGCTCATCAATATACATCGCCGTATCGCTTGAAACCATTAAACAATAGTCTGCTACCCTTGGTTGATAATGACGAATCAATTCTTCTATTAGATGACGGTCCAAGGTCTTACGAAAAATCGTTTGCCCCTTATGATAAAAAAGACCACCGTTTTCCGCTAGAAAGAAAATCCGGTCTTCAAAGCCTACAAAGAGATCAAGCAAACGTTCTAGACCATTGCCACTTGCGACAATAAAGGGAATATGCCGCTCTTCCAACTGCTCCAAGACATGATCAAAACGAATCCGGTCAAATCCTCCTTGCTCATCTAAAAAGGTACCATCCATATCCGTTACAACTGCTCTTATCTTCATTCCTACATCCTTTGCTCTTTAATAGAAGGTCCGTGTCTACGCTAACCCATAAACTGGTACTCCATCACCAGTTTAATCTCATAAAGTCATTCATTTCTTGATAGGCAAGGTCTATCCGCGCCTTAGTTTCCTCATCGAGCAGATGACGATGCTGTCCGCCCTCGATAAAGTCTTCAAGGACAAAGGTTTGATAGGTAAACAAGTCTGTTCCTTCTTTTGGCACACGGCTGACCCAGGTTGGATGAGCTTTTGCCGTCTGAATGCGTGTCTTTCCTTCTTTCTTTTCAAGGGTAACATCCATTAAAACGCCACGCTCGGTCCACTGAAAATTTTGGACTCCTTCCATGGTTTCCATGCGCTGGTTGGACAGAAAATTCCCCATTGAATAAACGATGAGTTTTCGTTCTCCATCTTTTTCGATGATTTCAGTTGGCTCTGCTACATGCGGATGCCCTCCGAAGATAATATCTGCACCCCATTCTACCATTTGACGATAGAGGGTGATCTGCTCTTCTGTTGGCTCTAACTGATATTCAATTCCCATCTGCGGCATGACAATCGTTACATCAGCTTCTGCTTCAGCTCGTTCAATTTCCGATTTTATCTTTTCCAGATTGAGGTCAGATAAATAGCTGTCCTGTTCTTCTTGCGTGAGGTTTGCCTCCATGCCGTTAAATCCATAAGCATAGGCAAGGACAGCGATTTTAATCCCATTGACTTCCTTGATATAGATTGGTGCTGTAGAGCGATTCCCATCGCGGTACACTCCTACCGTATCCACACCAACCTGCCTAAAAGTATCAACTGTTGACTGCAAACCAGATAATTGAGAATCAAGAATGTGATTGTGGGCCAAATCAACCAAGTCGTATCCTGTCTGTTGAATAGCCGTTGCAACCGATGCCGGGGCATTAAAGAGCGGGTATCCACCTAAAGGATAATCTGACGAGATAGTTCCCTCAAAATCTGCTATGGCAAAATCTGCCTGCTCAATCCAAGGTTTGACATAGGTAAAATTCTCTGTAAAATCATACTGACCATCGGCCTGTTGCGCACTCCAGTAGACAATGTCATGGTAGAGCAAGTCCCCATGCGCCATAATCCTTGCAGTCTGAATCGTCTCCTGCTGCGCTGATGATGCCGTCGTTTCCAATGATGGGGCCACATCGCTCTCACGAGGAAACAAGACTAATAGCGACTTTCCACCATAAAACAAGCCCACTGCCAAGCAAGCCAATAGCGGTAGGAGCAAAAACTGTCTTATCCATCTTTTTCGCTGTTTCCGTCTCCGTTTTCCTATGCGATCTCGTCTTCTTTTCATCATACAAACCTCCTTTCTTCCAGTATACGCTATTATTACCAAAAAAGCTAGGCAACTCCTATGAAAAACAGGTGAAAATCTCTTGGTTTTCACCTGTTTTGTTTAATTCATATACTGCAATTTCCCACGAAAATCCTCTAGACTTTCGTAGCCTTTTTCTGCCATAATGCTGTGTAATTCTGCCGTAATCCGCTCAAAAGCTGCGACTCCTTCTTTATGAAGAGTTGTCCCAACCTGTACCATACTGGCTCCACAAAGGATATGCTCAAAGGCATCACGACCTGTCAGAACGCCCCCAGTGCCAATAATTTGGATTTCTGGTTTTAACCGTTGGTAGAAAGCATGGACATTCGCAAGGGCTGTCGGCTTGATATATTCGCCACCGATTCCTCCAAATCCATTTTTGGGACGAATGATAACCGACTCATCCTCAATGTACAGACCATTCCCAATGGAGTTGACACAATTGACAAAAGCGAGCGGAAATTGGTTAAAAATCGCTGCCGCCTGATCAAAATGCGCCATATCAAAGTAAGGAGGCAGCTTGATGCCAAGAGGTTTGGTAAAGTAGCTAAATACCTCTCTTAAAATAGCTTCTGTCGTCTCAAAATCATAGGCAATTTGCGGTTTTCCTGGTACATTTGGACAGGACAAATTCAACTCGGTTAAGCCCTTAAAATCACTCGCTTCCACTTGTTTTAACAGCGTATGGGTTTCTTCCTGAGACAATCCAACCAAGGAGAGGAAGAAGGTTTGATGAGATTCTTTTTCCTGCAAATCCAAGAGATAGTCCAAATAATAATCCAGACCTTGATTTGGCAAACCCATCGAGTTAATCGATCCAAGCGGAACATCCTGATAACGTGGTTCAGGATTGCCAACACGCACTTCCAAAGTAGCAGTCTTGGTCACAAAGGTTCCTGCTTGGGACAATCTTACTTCTTCTAACTCCTCAATGGTCATGCAGGCAACCCCCGCAGCATTCATCAAGCAGTTTTCAAACGGAAAACCAGCAATTTGTGTCTTGGTTGATGGCATAGCGTCCTCCAAAATTTTCTTTTTTTCATTTTATCATAAAGTACTTCTAAAAGGTAGCCTCCATCAACCGGGACTCTTATTTTTATCAAGTGATTTATTCTAGTCCAGAAAGAATATTCAGAATATTTTGCATTTACCTATTGACGAATAGTATATAAATATATATAATGAGCTATGATATAATCTTGGGCGAAAAACACCGAAAAAGGAGTGCATAACTATGTTAAAAAACATTATTGACAAAGAAACGAATAATATCTTTATCCCCTTCAAACCCCAAAACGACTCAATTCAAGTTCAAGCTGGTGGAATCGTTGCTTGGAGTGGCTATGCTTTTATTTATAAGACATTTAAAACAACTGCTTTTAAAGAAAATTAGAAGAGATTTCTTCCGAGCTAGTCCCTTTATCTAGTAAACCATAGAAATATCAGCCTCCTAAGATTATGTTATCATATGTGGAGTTAAAGCCTTTATTTGGCTTTAACTCTATTAAGAGGTGTTTCATGCAAAAAATAATATCAAAAACCATCGAATACATTAAAACGAACATTAATCATTTCTTTATAGAAGAATTACTTCAGGATGATGCAGATACTCAATTCAAGTCTTTTGTTGAGTTGGCTTTTCTATACAATTTATTATCACAACGACAAGTTGAACTACACCATTTAGAGTTCGTTGAGCATTTTTTAGAAGGGAAACTAAATGACCCTACCCAGCAAGATCTACTTATTAGGTTAGTTGAAGACAACACTCACAATCTTCCTGGACTACTCATTTTAGAAGAATTTGCTCAACGAAAGTCTCTCAATATTTTTAAGGACTATCTAACTAGAATAATTGAAATCGAAAAAATTGATTCGCAAATCGAAAAAGTTCCCTTCAGAATGATTGATTTAAAATATTCCATTTCAAAAGTAGGAATAAATGATAATCTAGATAGTTACAATAACCTCTTTCATCAAACTGTCCTAGGAAAAAATTTACCGCGATTTTACTATACCCCTAATGCAATGTATAGTTTGACTCATACTATTTTCTATATCAGCGATCTCGGTAATAGCTATTACTTAGATAATTCTCCTAAGGACTATATCGGCTTGCTAACCTCGCTTATCGGAGATAGGATAATCGAAAAAGATTTAGATATACTGGCAGAGCTACTACTTGCTGCACTATTCTTAAAAATTGATACAGACATCACTGAAATCATTGAATATTCTATACAATTTATTATCGAAAATCAAAATAAAAACGGCTCTTTCCCTGCCCCTATAGAGTATCAATATAACACCGATTATGAAGAATTTCGGAACAACTACCACACTACACTTGTTTGTTTAGGAGTCTTACTATGTTATCAGGACAAGATTTAATAACACTTTTCAAAAGCACAGAATTCGATTTAGATACCTATGTCGATTTTTGTAAACTCTTAGAAATCTATAATGATTTAGTATTCTCTTTCAATCAAACATTTCTATATAATTCTTCTAATAATTTAATTAAAGAGTTACTTTGCTACTTTTTGGCGAACACAGATATTGAAGCGCTGTTAAATATTTACCCCGTCTATATCAAGGAACATATCCACCTATTCCTAGCAGCAAAAACAATTGGCATCCCTCTTGATTATTCAAAACTAACAGCTTTGTATAATCAAGATATTATACAAAAAAATGAATTTGAAATGAATTGGTTCACAACCTTGCACTGTCAACTAAACTTTTTAACAAGTGAAATCAACTCTTATTGTATAGATGTGACTAAGGTAAGAACTCGCAAATTTTCCTATGATTGCATACAATCTCCCAACAATAATTTTTTAACACTAGAACAGTATAAAGAGATTATTGTAAAAACAGAGCTATCTAATAATACAATTTTTTCCCCTATACTACTAGATTTACTAGAGGAACTCTCCTATGATACCTAATCAACACAAACTGAGCAGTTGGTTGAAAGAAAACGACAATATCAACTCCAAGTTACTATTAGCCTTTTTACAAGAAGCAATAGACTTCTCAACTATTTCATACAAAGAAATTGATGATATTTTTCCTGAACTTCTTATAGAATTAACAACCAATGATACTTCGATCATACACTTCAAACAGATATTGGCAGAAGAATGCCAGTCCACCTCACCTTCAGAATTTGGTTTTAGAATCATATACATCAAGGATAGACTCCAGTTACTGAACCGTTCAGAGAAGGAGTATTTTCTACACTCTATCCAAAGTAACATCCGCTACTCCTTACTTTCCCAAAAAATGGATATTGATACACTGTATAGTCTTTATTTTTGGAGTCGCTATACTACTGAACAAAGTGCGTATCAACGTATACTCTATGAAGTTATCACTTCATTTTCAGTGTATTTCGCTAGAAATTATCAACTATGTGAATTTGTTATGTGTGTTCTAATATTGCTAAATCTTAACGAGTGCCTACCAGTAGTGACTAAAAGAGAAATTTACTCGTTCATAACTACCTTACAGAGCGACAACGGATATTTTGGTCACAATCATCCTTTCTTAGGGAAAACTCCCAACTCTCAACTACTAAAAAATACATTTTATTGTGTATGGTGCCTATCATTACTTCAGGAGGAAACACTATGAAACAACTAATTTTCCCAACAAGTCACAAAAGTCGAGTATTATTCTTTTTCGGAATAGTTACTGCCCTAGCATCAACTATTTCTTATGTCTTTATCCCCGAATCTATTCGAACCATAGTTGATAATCACCAATTCAATTTACATAAAATTAGCTTTATAGGAATCTTACTGGTATTGAACCTGACGCTTTCTTTTTTATCCTCTTTAGCTACTGTACATTATGCTGAAGCTCAAATTACAACTCTAAGACAGACGGCTCTTGAAGCAATCTTGTCAAATAAATTAACTTTTTTCAAAGACCACCTAAGCGGGGAATTAGGCGGTCAAATGATTTCTAATACTGAAAATATTCGTGTTTTTCTGAGCCAAACATTAACCGAAGCACTTTCTTCTCTCCTACTAATCTGCTTATCATTTATTATGCTATTCCGCCTAGATGTGCAACTAACACTTGTTATGTTTGGCGGCCTCATTATTTTAATCGCTCTCCTAGCACCTATTGCTCTCATTGGCGGAAAATATACAAAACAAAAGCAAGAAAGTTTGGCGACTCTCTCTGGTTTTCTCATTGAAATCTTCCAAAATATCAAGCTCATTAAACTGAATCAACTCCAACAAGCAATTAGTCAACGCTACCAAGAAAAAAATAATCATATCCATCGCCACTCAATTAAATTGGGACTTGTAGAAGCCTTCATAAAACCTCTCATGACCTTACTTGTTATCTGCATCATTGGACTTTTATTTGCATATGGTGGCTATCGGGTGGCTACTTCAACTCTGACAACTGGAACCTTAATTTCATTCCTAGTTTATTTGTTTCAGCTTCTCTCTCCCTTCAGTGCTATTGGACAGTTTGGAGCTCAGCTACAAAAAACAAAGGAAAACTTAGAGCTTGTTGAGCAATATATACAGGCTCCTAAAGAAGAAAATGGCTCTATCACCTGCACTCCTGATTCCCTCTATCATCTCAGCACCTCTAACCTATCTCTTTCTTATGGAGGAGAAAATATCCTTTCTGATATTAACTTTGAAATACATAAAGGTGAAAAAGTCGCTCTTGTAGGACCCTCTGGTGCCGGAAAATCGACTATTATTGATATTGTTACTAAATTATATACTGATTACAGCGGAGATATTACCCTCAATCATGTTCCTCTCCGAGAAATAGATACCCGCTTCTTACGACAACATCTCTCATTAGTTACTCAAGAAAATCAACTCTTCTCAGGCACTATTTTAGAAAATCTCACTCTCGGATTGACAGAAGAAATAAGTGAACAAGAACTGAAGACGGCTCTAGATTGTGTCAATCTGACTTCAGAAATCGAAAAGTTCAAGGACGGGTTAAACACCATTTTAGGAGAAAATGGGGCTGGCTTATCTGGAGGGCAAAAACAACGGCTACAGATTGCTCGAGCTATGCTACGTAAGGCAGACTTCTATATTTTTGATGAAGCCATTGCAAATCTAGATGTTGAATCTGAAGAAAAGGTTCTACATTATATTAAACATTCGTTGCAAGATAAATTACTCATCTTTATTACACATAAATTATCAACTATTACATCTGTTGATAAAATTATTTTCTTAGATCAAGGAAGTGTAACAGGAATCGGAACACACGAAGAGCTGATGAACTCCCATAAAAAATATCGTGAATACATTGAAAAACAGGAAAAGAATAACCTTTAAGAAACATTCCTCCCAATTGTTGTCAGAATATTTCATTTTTTACTTTACAATTAGAAAACTTGGTGCTATAATAGCAACCGTAAATATTAAATTGTCTGAAAATTTAATATTCGGACTATTCTATCTGAAAACAACACTCTGATAGGCTCTTCCATCCAAAAATAGAACAGCAATAGAGTGACTGTTTACGAGTAGTATCCTATTTAGAAAAGGTGACAGAATCCTATGACAACTGCAAAAGACTATATCCAGCAATCCTTTGAAGCTGTGAAAGCACGCAATCCACATGAGACAGAATTTTTGCAAGCTGTTGAAGAATTGTTCAACACGCTTGAGCCTGTCTTTGAAGCGCACCCAGAGTATATTACTGAAAACATCTTGGCCCGCGTTGTTGAGCCTGAGCGCATCATCAGTTTCCGTGTACCATGGACAGATAAAGATGGCAAAGTCCAAGTAAACCGTGGTTACCGTGTGCAATTCAACTCAGCTGTTGGACCATACAAAGGCGGGCTTCGCTTCCACCCAACAGTTAACCAATCTATCTTGAAATTCCTTGGTTTTGAGCAAATCTTCAAAAACGTTTTGACAGGTCTGCCAATCGGGGGAGGAAAAGGTGGATCTGACTTTGATCCAAAAGGTAAGACGGATGCTGAAATCATGCGTTTCTGCCAAAGTTTCATGACAGAATTGCAAAAACATATCGGACCGTCTCTTGATGTACCAGCTGGTGACATCGGTGTCGGCGGTCGTGAAATTGGCTACATGTACGGTCAATACAAACGCCTTCGCCAATTTGATGCTGGTGTCTTGACAGGTAAACCACTCGGTTTTGGTGGTAGCTTGATCCGCCCAGAAGCAACTGGTTACGGACTTGTCTACTTCACTGACAATATGCTACAAGCAAATGGTAAATCCTTCAATGGTCAAACTGTCCTTGTTTCTGGCTCTGGAAACGTGGCACAATTTGCCGTTCAAAAAGCAACTGAACTCGGTGCAACTGTCATTTCTGTTTCTGATTCAAATGGTTATATCATCGATGAAACTGGAATTGACTTTGACCTTCTTTGCGAGATCAAAAATAACCGCCGCGCTCGTTTGACCGAATACGCTGCTGAAAAACCAACTGCAACGTATCACGAAGGTTCTGTATGGACCTATGACGGAAAAGCAGACATTGCCCTTCCATGTGCCACTCAAAACGAGATCAACGGTGAAGCAGCTGCTCGCCTTGTAAAAAATGGTGTTTACTGTGTCGCTGAAGGTGCAAATATGCCGTCCAATTTGGATGCTATTCATACTTACCAAGAAAATGGTGTCCTTTATGGACTTGCCAAAGCTGCTAACGCTGGTGGTGTTGCTGTATCTGCACTTGAAATGAGCCAAAACAGCCTCCGCCTTTCATGGACTGCCGAAGAAGTGGATAACCGCTTGAAAGATATTATGGCTAACATCTTCAACACCGCAAAAGAAACCGCTGAGAAATATAACCTCGGCAAGGACTACCTTGCTGGTGCCAATATCGCTGCCTTTGAACAAATCGCAGATGCTATGATTGCACAAGGTTTAGTGTAATAGAAATCAAACCAACGATTATATGATAAAACTCCTTGACCAATTCCTATACCAAACAGGGATTGGTCTTTTTGACTCCAAGACGCACAAAAAGTGACATCGTTTTTTATACTCATCCAAAATCAAAAAATAACACGATGTATCGAATAGCAAAATAAGATTCCATAGTTTAGAGCGAACAAAGTGAGATTATACTCTATAAAAATCAAAATCTGACTACCTTCCACAATTGAGAATTGTGGAAGGTTGGAAATAGAACGAGCGCAGCTCGTCTCCACTGAACCACTAGTTCGGACTAATGTTAGCTGAGGATTATGACATAACCTATATTTCTAACCTTCAACAGTCCACCGGGCTGTTGAAGCAAGATGAGTTAACGATATCAGACTTTGATTTTTGACGAGTATTAAAAGGATTTTTTCACCGTAGTGGTATTATTGGGAGTGGGACTCAATTGTGATTTCGTAGAAATCGATTTTGTCAATTTCGCTTTCTCATTTCTAGGCTCAAAAATTAGGAATGAAACTCCGAAGGAGGTTGCTTCCATCCGCACTACACTAAGAAAAGATCAAAAAAATTATGTTTTGAAATGAACAGAGTATTAGTTACTTTTACTAAATAGGAAGCGATAAACCAGCTACTGATAGGAGACCCGTTTGTGAAAATGACACATCTTTGGTATAATAGAGTGGTAAACTAATATAAAAGGAGGACTATTTAGTGCAAAAAACTATTGAACAACGATCACTGACGATCAATTTCATCGTTACTTTTATTGTATCGGTTGCTGGAATTATCGTCTACTTTATAACCGATATACAAGCCCTTCTACTGATATACTCCCCATATAGTAGACAGTGAAAAAACCAAAATTCACTAGACACTATAAGGGGAGTTTTCACATGTCCAAAAGAAGTCCAAAATCAGTAGAAGAAAAGTTAGAAATTGTTTGCTTATTACTTCACCAAGAACAGTCGCTTACCCAACTTAGTAAACGCTATCAGGTCGATCATCAAACAATCCAGTCTTGGAAAATGAAATATGAGGAGTTCGGTATAGACGGTCTTAAGGAGAGTCGAACTTGGAAACACTATTCGTCTGAGTTAAAAGAACAAGCTGTTCAAGACTATCTAGCTGGTAAAGGTTCCTTAAGAGATATCTGTTCAAACTATCATATCTCTGCCCCTTATGTTCTCAGAAGCTGGATAAAACGGTATACTAGTGGTAAAGAATTAACATCCACAAGTAAAGGACAAAGCCGTATGAACAAAGGACGCAAGACCACATTTGAAGAACGTCTGGAGATTGTCACCTTCACGATCGCTCACGAGAAAAACTATCAAGCAGCTATTGAGAAGTTTGACATCTCCTATCAACAGGTGTATTCATGGGTACGGAAGTTTGAGAATGAGGGAGCTCAAGGATTGGTGGATCGTAGAGGAAAAGGACTAGAAAGCAAGCCAAATC
>NZ_JBFRYH010000040.1:0-20273 GCF_040984445.1 Streptococcus handemini | reverse complement strand
TATATCCAGTTTTACAATACACAACGTTATCAAACAAAATTAAACAACCTGACTCCTTGGGAATTCAGGAATCAGGTTGCTTAGTATCTTTTATTATTTGACTGTCTACTTGACAGGGAGCCGTTCATGAATAGGGGGATCTTTTGTTTTGGCAAATCACTGACCAAACAAAATAACCAGAGAGGAAACTCTCTGGTTATCTCATTCTCTCGCAAGGAAGAAGATGCAACATCCTTTCCCTACCAGAGTCTCAGTAGCCGAATTATTCTTCGCCTTCTGATTTTTTCTTGCCTAGTCCGAGCAAAGCAGCCATTCCAAGGGCGGCAGCGCCATATGCAAATGCAGCATTTCCTGCAGTATCACCTGTGTGTGGTAATTCTGCTTTCGCTGGTTCTGCTGGTTGAGCAGGAGTGCTTGGAGTAGCTGGGGTTGCTGGCTCAGCTGGTTTACCTGGCTCTACTGGTTTGCCTGGTTCTACCGGCTTACCTGGTGTCGGTGGCACCGGAGTTGTTGGTGGTGTCACTGGCGGTACTGGTCTTACCGGAGGCGTTACAGGAGGTACTGGTCTTACCGGAGGTGTCACCGGTGGTACTGGTGTAGTTTTCAACTTATAAATGTAAGTAACATCGGTATTACCTTTCGTCACTTTACCAGTTTCAGAATCGCCATCTTTAACTTTCACCAACACATAAACTTTACCATCTTTACCAGTGATTTCTCTTGGAATTTCCTTATCATCTTTATCAGTATCGTATTCTGTACCTACTGGTGATTTTGGAGTATCCACTGTTGGATCCTTGATGACTTCACCTTTTTCGTTTACGTAGTGAACTGTTACAGTTCCTGCTGGTACGTAAGGAATTGGTGTATCTTCCTTAGGATTTACAGGTTTTGGTGGAATGTACTTGCCATTTGGATCTTTTGGTAATGGCTTACTTGGATCTTTTGGATCTACTGGCACATAACCATCGATATCTGGTAAACGTGGATCATCCTCTGGATCTTCCGGTGTTTCATCATAAGGAACTGGCGGAACATTTTCACCTGTCTTCGGATCAACTGGAGGAGTCAACGGATCTTTCGGATTCGTTGGATTTGTTGGATCTTCAGGGATGTATGGAATGTACTTGTTAGGTGTTTCAGTTGGCGGTGTTGGTTGTGGTGATTCTGGCTTAACTTCACGGTAAACGTAAGTGATTTCTTTAGTCTTACCAGCTTTAACTGTACCATCTACTGCATCAGTTGTTGTTAAATGTCCGTCTTCATCCACTTTACCTACAGTGTAATCACCTGCTGGAACACGTTCATAAACTTTTTCGCCTACTGTAATTGTAACTGGACGTAAAGTTTTCGTTGTCGTATCATACGCTGTTCCGTCTTTTTCGTTCTTCTTCGCATCTTTATCATCTGCAAGTTTGTTTCCATTTTCGTCAACATAATGAACGATTACTGAACCGGCTTTCTTGTACACATACGTTACAACACTTTCGCCTTCCTTAACTTTATCATCTTCAGGGGCAGAACCTTCTTTTGGCTCTTTTTTAGCTAGATAATAAACTGTTGGATTTTCTGGATCGTTTGGATCTGGAACCTCAATCTTTTCGTCACGCTTTTCAATAGTATTGTAAGGCGTGCCTACTGGTGATAATGGTGTATCTTCCTTAGGTTCTTGAATCTCATTACCGTCTTCGTCTTCGTATTTAACGACTACTGAGCCCTTTGGCGCTTCTGGTTGTGGTTCTTCTTTCGGAGTTTCACGTTTCTTGTACTCGTACTTGATAACTTGTGGAGTTTCAGTTACTTCACCTGTTGGTTTCGCTGAATCAGCTTTAAGTTTCGGTGTACCATCTTCGTTTTTCATCAAGTCATAGATATCCGTTCCGTCTGTCAAGACTGCTGGTGGTGTATCTTTGTAAGTTGTTCCAACCGGTGTATCTTTTTCTTTGACCACTGTATCTTCTTTAACAGATGGATCTTTGTAAAGACGAGTTGTAGTGCCTTCTACGAAGTATTGAGCTGAAACTTCTCCACCAGGTACGACTGGTTTCACTTCTTCGTAAACGTAAGTTACTTTCTTAGTCTTACCAGCTTCAACTGTACCTTTGATAGCATCAGTACTTTCCAAGTGTTTATCGGCATCTACTTTACCAACTTTATAAGCACCTGGTTTTTCTACTAATTTGTATGTCTTGCCGTCTTTTGTGATGGTTTCTAGACGTAAGTCTACAACTGTATCGTATGCTTCACCGTCTTTGCCTTCTTTAGTGTCGAAGATTGTATCTTGGTCTTTCAAGTAGTTACCGTCTACATCTACGTAGTTAACGATGACTGAACCTAGAACTTCTGGTTGTTTTTCAGTATAAACATAGACAACGTGAGTTGTTCCTTCTACGACTTTACCTGTATCTTTTGGTGAGAAGAAGACTTTCTTCTCGTCATCAGCTGTGACAATTGTATTTTCTCCAACTTTGGCTGTTCCTGATACTTCCTTGAACACATATGACTTACCATCTTTAGCCTTAGTGATTTCTTCTGGTTTCTCACGGTCACCTTCAGCTGTGTCAAAGTGAGTGCCTACTGGCTGATCTGTAGTATCTTTGAATGGTTCTTGGATCTCTTCACCAGCTTCATTTACGTAGTGTACAACAACTGAACCTTTTGGTGCTACAGGTGTTTCACGTTTCTTGTACTCGTACTTGATAACTTGTGGAGTTTCAGTTACTTTACCTTCTTGTGGCGCTGAACCGTCTTTAAGTTTTGGAGTACCGTCTTCCTTCTTAACCAAGTCATAGAAGTCCTTACCATCCGTCAAGAATGCTGGTGGTGTATCATTGTACTCTGTGTCTACTGGTGTACCATCTTCTTT
Source organism: Streptococcus handemini (assembly GCF_040984445.1). Classification (NCBI taxonomy): domain Bacteria; kingdom Bacillati; phylum Bacillota; class Bacilli; order Lactobacillales; family Streptococcaceae; genus Streptococcus; species Streptococcus handemini. The sequence goes on along the minus strand of NZ_JBFRYH010000040.1, from coordinate 17,407 downwards.
GACAACAGTATCCTTTTGGTCAGAAGGGTCTTTATACAGACGTGTTTCTTCACCTTCTACGAAGTACTGAGCCGTGACTGAACCACCAAGTTTTACTGGCTCTTCTTTCAATTTGTAGACATATGTTACTGTCTTCGTAGCTTCCGCCACATCACCAGCAACTGCATCCGAACCTACCAAGTGACTATCTTTATCAACTAAGTTTTCACCATAAACACCTACTGGAGCAAGCACATAAGTCTTACCATCATGCTCGATTTCAGCTGGTTTCAATACAGGAGTGTTTGTGTCATACTTGCTTCCGATTGATTGATTTTCAGCGGCAATTTGTTGTTCAGCAGTTTGCCCCTCTTTGGTCTTCACTGAAAGTTTTGTACCGTCAGTAGTAATGTAGTTTACAACGACTGAACCTTGTACTTCTTTGTAAACATAGATAACATTTGTCGTACCTTCTTGTACTTTATCTGTTTCTCTACCAATTATAGGATTTTCCCCTGGAACTACATCTGTTTTACCAACTTTATTTGAGTCAGAAACTTTAGCCAAGCGGTAAAGTTTTCCATCTTTAGTGAGAGTGTCTTTCTTGTGATCCTCGGTGTCATAATCGGTACCTATGTTACCATCTGTTGTGTCGTTTTCTTTTGGAGACAGTTCGTTTCCTTCTTCATCTACAAAGTAGACATCAACGTTACCTGTTACTTTTTCATAAACATAAGTGACAGTTTGTGGTTCGGTCATAACTTTACCATCAACATCTGCACTGCCGACTTTATGTCCATTTTCATCTACTTCTCCAACTGGATAAGTAGCTTTTGGTACAAGACGGTATGTTTCACCGGTTGGTGTTTTCAATTCTGTTGGACGTAATGTTGCGTTGTTTGTTATATATTCCGTTCCAGTGCTTGCGTCTTTCGCAACTGATTTTTCACCTGGTACAGTTGTATCGCCTTCTACGAATGTAATTTTATTACCTTTCGTATCAACATACTCAACATTAACGCTACCTTTGACTTCTTTGTAAACGTAGATGATATTTGTTGTACCTTCATCACGAACATTTCTTATTTCATCGTTAGTGAAATGACTATCAGCAGAAACCTTAACGATTTCTTTATCTTTTACTGATGGTGTGCTTGAGACACGGACGAATTCATAGGTCTTGCCTTTGTTAGAGCCATCTGTTGGTGTGATGGTTTTTCGTCTCGTATCCTCTCCAGTCGTATCGTACATTTCATCTAGCGTAGCATTTTCTTTCACGGTAGCTGGATTTCGGATAACGTTTCCGTCTTCATCTACGTAGTGAACTTTGACAGTCCCTGTGACTTCTTCGTAGACATAAGTTACGGTTTGTAGTTCCTCTTTAACATTTCCTGTTGGAGCTGCACTATCTGTTTTATGTCCGTTTTCGTCAACGCTCAAGCTGCCGTAGGTATTCGCTTTTGTCACCAGTTTATACTTCTTACCATTTGTTGCTGTTAATTTACTTGGTTTGTACTGATCAATAGTAGCATCGTAAGGAGTATCGAATGGTTTATCTTTTGCTACATCTTGTCCAGCTTCTTTAATTAACTCTCCATTATGGATAAACTCAAGAGGTTGACCAGCTGTATTGATGTACTTGACATTAACATCACCTTTAGCCAATTCATAGACATAGGTGACATGACGTGTGCCTTGAAGAACCGTTCCTTTAGGCGCTGTACCTGTTGGATCTTGGAGCGAGTGCAGCCCCTCACTTGGTGTTGTTTCTGTTGCTAAGTTTTTAGCAACAGTCACTTCCCCAACTGTATAAGTTCCTGCTGTTTTAACTAATATGTATGGGTACTTTTTGCCATCTTTTATTTGATCTATCTTCTCAGGACGGAACTCGGCTGTTGTGGTATCGTATGCTGTGCCTTCTGGGACAACTCCATTTGTAGCATTGACTGGATCTTTAATTACTGTACCATCTGTATTGACATAATGGACAAGTACTTCCCCTTTTTCTAGCTGATTAGGGTTCTCTGAGGTAAATGGTAGGGCAGTAAAGCGCTCGCTATCACCATAGCGATAATCCCCTGTGTTTCTTGCATTTAATCTAGCAATGCTTCCTCCAACATGATCTGTCACTGTATAGGTGATGACGTCAGTACTGCCTTGGCTAGTATTTCCCGCCCAAGCTTCACGATCAAACTTAACCCCCAACTTAGATGTCTTGTCTTTAGGCTCTTTCATTGGATTGAAGTTCCCATTTAGAATCCAGCCAGGTTTTGAATAGTCACCGAAGAAACGAAGAGTCATCGTTTTTCTATCAGCACTGATGTTTTCAATCATCATATAGGTATCGTTTGGAGTAACGTAGGCTGTCCCATCTGTTGAGTTCGCTAACGGTTTTGACGGATCATTATTCTCATCATAACGTACGTAGTAGACAGGAAGCTTCTGACCTACAATATTCTTTTCGTCCCAAGTAAATGGATCCGTATTATTTGGTGAAACTGCCATTGTCATTTTAAAACCCTCTGGAAGGCCACCAACCTGAGCATTAAAATTCAAAATACCATCTGTTTTAACGCCTTTTGAAAACTCGACATCTTCTAGCTCGCCAAGCGAACGCATGTCATATACCATACCACCGAGTTTGAAGAAGGAAGTAGTTCCATCATTGTATGAACCGCTATCAGAACCATTTGCACCAATCTGCTGTCTAGTGCTACTATTATCTCTTCCACTATTAAATGCTTTTAAGGTATAGTCTTTCTCTAACACTACCTTGTCGTTTACTTTTACGATGGTCTTAACAGGATGGTCATTTAAAACAGCCATCGTTTGCGTGCTCAACCTTCGTTTGGTTGATGCTATAAAATCACGGATGCCTTCAACGTTTTCGTTAAAGGTCACTTTGTATTTATATCGCTTGGTTACAAAGTCCTTCTTTGCAGAGAGTTCAAAACGAGTCGGATCATCCGAATCTTGAGCGCGATAGTAGTCACTGTCGAAGTCAAGAAGCTCTACATCCGCAATTTTCACTTCTTTTCCGTTGTTATTAATTGTAAATTTACGTGGAAGTTCGACAGGAACATCTTGGCCTTCTAAGTAGAAGTAGTCTCCATTGTGTACTTCGCCTCCAAATTTGAGAGATAAGCTAAAATTCTCCCCAGTTATAGTTGGTGGAGCCCCTAGAGCAGTTGATGTAACATCAGCCGTAACCTCTGTTGGATCGACTTGTTTCCCTGCATATGTAGATCCTTCTGTCGCTGGATCTACATCAGCACGCTCCACGCTGTTTCCGACACGTTCCACGTTGTACGTGTAGAAGTTATCATTGCTGTTCAAGGCTTTCAACTTTTCAGGTGACAAGAGTGAGATGATTTCTCCTGGTAATTGAAGGGCTTTGAAATCTTCCAAGGTCAAGGCCAAGATTTGCTCTGGTGTCAACTCTTGGAATCCTTCAACAGTCAACTTGCTGGCTGCTGGTGCTTCTGCTTTTTCTGCTGTTGCAGTAAGGGCTGGTTGTTCAGCTACTGTTTCTTCAGCTGGCGCTTCAGCCACTTCAGTCGCTACTGCAGCACGTACTTCTACAACGTCCTCGCTCTTGAGACGACCGACTACTGCACCATTTTCCAAAATGGTCACAGAACCATCTGTTGCGACTTCTACTTTGAAGGCTTCTGTCAAGCCGTTGTCTGAACGGACTGCTGCCACAACCGCTGCTTTTTCCGCATCGCTCAAGTTTGCAGCATCAAGAACGACCACCTTCGTATGAACGGCAAAAGTGCGCTCTGTAGACGCTTCTGCTGCTGGTACTTCCACTGAAGCTACTGGCTCTGTCTCAACAACAGGCTGCTCAGCTACTGTGCTGGCAGTGGTGCTGGCTGCCACTTCCTCTGACGATGGCGCAACCACCTCACTAGGAGTCACCTCCTCCGCTGCTACTTGATCAACGCCTGCTACGAATACCGTTCCTAAAAGGACCGAACACGTACCAACCGTAAATTTACGAATTGAGAATCGCTGTTTTTTCTTGAAAAACATACATTTCCCTCCATTTTTCATTAAAAATATTTCTGTCTATTCAACAGATTGGTACTTCTGTTTTAGACAGAAAAGTACTAGTTACAGTATATCACCCCCCCCCACAAAAAGCAAGTATTATCCCCTAGAGAATTTAAAGCATTTAACCACCTGAAAAACCACTCTTATCAGGCTTTTCATGCTCCAACTCTCCCTAGTTTACACTCTATCATTCCGTAACGCCAGCCACTCTAAATTATGATAAAAATTTGAATTATCGGAATATTCTACCTATTTTGGAGTGCTATTTTCCACTTGCGTTTTCAACTTATTTTCATCTCCCTTATAATGATCTGACTACCTAGCGCCCCTATCAAGAACTGTTTTAATTATTGAAAATCAGCATAGAAATCTTGACATTTCTCTCAAACCACGATACAATAAAAATAGAAAAAGGGAACTGCGCTAACAGTCCCCCAAGGTAACACCGTTTAAGACGGATAGCGTTGCCGTTTTTGTTTATTTACAATAAACCGTCCACGGATAGCTAAAGTGTGGGACGGTTTTTTATTTGTTCTTGCTGTTTAGAATGGGAATTAAACTTGACATTTCTCTCAAACCACGATACAATAAAAATAGAAAAAGGGAACTGCTCCAACAGTCCCCCAAGGTAACACCGTTTAAGACGGATAGCGTTGCCAATTTTTATTATAATGTAATCGTCCTTGGCTCTGCTACAAGTTAGGACGATTTTTATTTGTTCTTGCTGCTTAGAATGGCTACTATCAGACCGCCAAAGGCAATCATCAAGCTTAACGCTTCATAAACGGACAAGCTCTGCCGTCTCCTTTCGCTTGGATTTTGTGACTTACATACATAAGCACCACCTCCAAACTAGGCAACGACAACCGTCTCAACTTTGTTACTCTAAATAGTATAGCATAGTTGCTTTCATTTTTAAAGAGGTTTTTATAATAGTTTGCTTGACTTTTCTCTAGAACCACGGTAAAATAAAAATAGAAAAGGGAACTGCTCTAACAGTCCCCCTTTGGTAACACCGTTTAAGACGGTAGCCGTTGCCGTTTTTGTTTTTTTTATTAACCGTCCACGACTGGCTAAAGTGTGGGACGGTTTTTATTTATTCTTGCTGTTTAGAATGGGAATTAAACTTGACTTTTCGCCAGAATCACGGTAAAATGAAAATAGAAAAGGGAACTGCTCCAACAGTCCCCTTGGTAACACCGTTTAAGACGGTAGCTGTTGCCGTTTCTTGTTTAATACTTAGTTAAACCGTCCACGACCGGCTAAAGTAGGGACGGTTTTTATTTATTCTTGCTGTTTAGAATGGCTACTATCAGACCGCCAAAGGCAATCATCAAGCTTAACGCTTCATAAACGGACAAGCTCTGCCGTCTCCTTTCTCTTGGATTTTGTGACTTACATACATAAGCACCACCTCCAAACTAGGCAACGACAACCGTCTCAACTTTGTTACTCTAAATAGTATAGCATAGTTGCTTTCATTTTTAAAGAGGTTTTTATAATAGTTTGCTTGACTTTTCTCTAGAACCACGGTAAAATAAAAATAGAAAAGGGAACTGCTCTAACAGTCCCCCAAGGTAACACCGTTTAAGACGGATAGTGTTGCCAATTACTATTTTCTATATTCTAAAAAATCGTCCTTGGCTATACTACAAGTTAGGACGATTTTTATTTGTTCTTGCTGTTTAGAATGGCTACTATCAGACCACCAAAGGCAATCATCAAGCTTAACGCTTCATAAACGGACAAGCTCTGCCGTCTCCTTTCTCTTGGATTTCGTGACTTACATACATAAGCACCACCTCCAAACTAGGCAACGACAACCGTCTCAACTTTGTTACTCTAAATAGTATAGCATAGTTGCTTTCATTTTTAAAGAGGTTTTTATAATAGTTTGCTTGACTTTTCTCTAGAACCACGGTAAATAAATGAATCCGACTGGACAGGAAGTCCAGTTTTATTTTTTCATTCCGTCCATGCTTCGCTTACTTTGTTTCTGTCAGTACAAGAAAAGCACCTAGATTGTTCTAAGTGCTTAATTTTATGCTAGCCCCATGCAAAAAACTTTTCATCGGGCATTTCTCCGCTATCCCACATCTGCTTTACAGCAGCTCGAGCTTTATAAGCATAATACGGATAGCCGAGTTCTTTATCATAATTTGATTCGATAACAATTGAAACATCTCCTGTATTCACATCAATTTCAATCATTCCTGGGTCTCGATTTTCAGGGATATACCAATAACCCTTGCTATTCGAATTAAAAATCTTAATTAACTTGAGCATTAGTTATCTCCTTTCTGATTCATCCAAGCACTCCATGCGGCTTGATAATTATAACGTTTATTAGTTAACTCATGAGCTTTGTCATAACCTAGACCTTTTTGCATAAAACCATATTCCATAAGCTCATGCTTTAACATCACAATATCGTGTTTCTAAATATCCTTTCCACCATTCTCCGATAAGCGACGCCACGATTCAGCCATATCATAATTAGGATCAAAGCGTTTTATTCCGCCTTCTAAATCATACTCATTGATAAAAATATGTTGGTAGATTTTATAAATATCTGATTGACGGAAGCCTGTATTTTTAGCGATACGGGCAATCTCTATTTCCGTATCACGATTTCTAACCGCCTCATAAAACATTGCTGCGTGTTTATCACGCTCTTTGCTATATGGATCATTTTGGTCATTCCAGGCGCCATGTACTGCTCCACTACTCCTCATACCCTCATTATACACCTTATCTTTGCGACTTGCAAGCGACTTTCTCCGTTCAAACGCCTAGCCGGGGAGTGTCATCATGATACGTTTTTATTGCCAAACGAACATCGAGGTAGAAAGGAAAGGTCAGCCTCTTTCAGTATCCCAAAATGGGGTGGGTAAACTAAAATTACAAAAGCACCTTGGGATAACACCCCAAAGTGCTTCATATCAAGACTTTTACGCCCTTAACTCTCTAAAGAGATTATTTTTGCAAGTTATCCAATTACTCAAAAAACATGTATCAACAAGGAAAATATCCACCACTTTTTAACTCTTTTATCTCAATTCTTATCAAGCACAAACAAACATAGGAAACATAAAAGGTAGTTAAAAGGGAACTAAAAATGATGAGTTCAGTAAGCAAGAATTAGCGTAGTAAATCGACTACGCTTTTTGATACCTTTATTATACCAAATTCTACTGTATCCACCTAAAAACGCCCTCTTTTTAAAGGCGTTTATTTTTCTTAAACAGTCTGATATAGTCCTGTTTGCTATGGATAATGTTAGAGATAAATACGGCTTTTCTATCTTCCAAAATGTGATAAAAGGCTAAGTAGTCACCTAAAACAATACAACGGGTATTGTAGGGCGGGTAAATAGTTTCCCCTACTCTTTCGTCTGCGTTAAAGCCTGCCTCTGGGAAAAGTTCAAGGCGTTCTAACCCGTAAAGAATATTGTTAACGGTATTTGCTCCTGCCTGTTCTGAAAAGTAGGTAGCTTCGATATAGTTTTTAATCTCCCGTAGTTGTTCCTGTACGGTTTCGGGGATAATAAGGCTATAGGTTTTATTATCAGATACCAAGATTAGCCCTCACCTCACTAGCACTATACACTCGTCCATGCTCCAAATCATCAAAACTTTGGGCAATTTCAGCCCGCAAGTCTGCCAGTAGCTCAGCCCGTTCTTTATCGCTATCAGTCTCAAAAGGCAGTGCATTATTTTGTACAATATTTTCTAAAAATAAGTTAAAGCTAGCTGTCATGTCAAGGTTTTGGGCTGTGATAATAGCTTTTGCTTTCTCTAGTAAATCGCTGTTGGTTTTAAAGTTAACCTGTGTATTTTTTTCTAAAATGTGCATAGTAGCACCTCCTTAAATTTATTATAGCACTTTTGACTATATGTGTATAGTCAAATATAGTCTGTATCCTAGTGTATCTTACTGTATCCAAAAAGCCCAGCGACTAACTAGGCTTAGTTTATACTTGTAAACGTGTTTCTAATGCTTTTGTCAAAACTTCCGAATAGTTTACCCCTTCACGGTCTGCCAATCTAGTAAGCCATTCGGGTACTGTCACATTCTTTCGAATCGCTTTATTATTCTTAATGAACGGCGTCGGGTCAGCTTGTATCATTGTGACAAAACCATCAAGGGCGCTCAGGTCTTCTATATTGCTCACTTTTGGCAATTCTAACCCCTCATCAATATAAAGAGCGATAGAACTTTCTAAAAACTCACGGGCGTTATACATGGCTTCCTCTAGGTTATCGCCTTGAGTACCTCCGCCGAACTCGGGAAACTCTACCCAGTAGCCTGTATCTTCTTTATGAAAAATAGCGGGATAAGATTTTAACATGATTTTACCTCCAAAAAATGAAAGAGAAGGGGCATTACAGTAGCCCCAAATCTTTCAGGATTTTCTTTTCTAGTCCTTTTCTTAAGTCCTGATTTCCATGAACTGGAATCGTAACTATTTTTGAAAATCCTTCTTTTTTGAAATGGTGATGACTTCCGTTTGTTCGGATTTCTTTCCATCCGTTAGCTTCTGCAAGTTTTACCATTTCTTTTCCTGTAAGTGGCATAGCGCTCTACCTCCTTACGTTATTTATTATATGCGTATTATGCACATTTGTCAAGAATTATGCCGTTTCGGTGGTAGGTTTTTGCTCGTTTTACTCTCCTTTATGCCTGATATTTGGGGGTTTTATCTTTTTTCAAAAATTCTAAAAAGGGAAAAAATCGTACAGAAAGGGGCAGCGTTTTATCCCCGAACAATACACGCCCTCGTTAAAAATCAACGGGGGTATTTGTGAACGTCTTAAAACCCTTCTAAAATCGCTTCTAAGGGCTTTCAGTCTGTCCGTGATTCATTTATCGGACAAGCTAATAACACGGCTAAAACCTGCCAAAATTTTCAACGTGCCTGATATTAGTTTCCATGGTTTCCGCCATACTCACGCTACTATTATGCTCTACGCTGGCATAGAGGCTAAAGACTTGCAATATAGGCTAGGTCACTCAAATATCTCAATGACTTTAAACACTTACGTTCACGCAACTCAAGAAGGAGCAAAAAAAGCCGTTTCAATCTTTGAAACAGCTATCAGCAATTTATAAATAGTAAGGGTGTCCCACCTTGGGGCTACCCTCTTACTATACAAAAATTTAGCTATGGGTAACAAAAAGGGTAGTAAAACAAAGAAAAGCACCTTGGGATAACGCCCCAAAAGTGCTTCATATCAAGGCTTTTAAGCCCTCAACTCTCTAAAGAGATTATTTTTTTAAGTTGTAGAAAGAGTTCAGCCCTTTGTATACTGCAACTTCACCAAGTTGATCTTCGATGCGAAGCAATTGGTTGTATTTTGCGATACGGTCAGTACGTGACAATGAACCTGTCTTGATTTGACCAGCGTTTGTTGCAACCGCAATATCAGCGATTGTTGAATCTTCCGTTTCACCTGAACGGTGTGATACAACTGCAGTGTAACCTGCTTCTTTTGCCATTTCAATCGCTTCAAATGTTTCAGTAAGTGTACCGATTTGGTTTACTTTGATAAGGATTGAGTTAGCAGCTCCTTCTTTGATACCACGTGCAAGGTAGTCAGTGTTTGTAACGAAGAAGTCGTCACCAACCAATTGAACACGTTTACCAAGACGTTCAGTAAGAGCTTTCCAGCCATCCCAGTCATTTTCATCCATACCGTCTTCGATAGTGATGATTGGGTATTTGTTTACCAATTCTTCAAGGTAGTCGATTTGCTCTGCAGAAGTACGTACAGCAGCTCCTTCACCTTCGAATTTAGTGTAGTCGTAAACTTTACGCTCTTTGTCATAGAACTCAGATGACGCACAGTCAAAACCAATCATAATTCCGTTTTCGCCAGCTTCGTAACCAGCTGCTTCGATTGCTTCGATGATTGTTTCAACACCGTCTTCAGTTCCTTCAAATTTAGGAGCGAAGCCACCTTCATCACCAACAGCTGTTACCAAACCACGAGCTTTCAAGATTTTCTTCAAAGCGTGGAATACTTCAGCACCCCAACGAAGACCTTCTTTGAAAGTTGGCGCACCAACTGGCAAGATCATGAATTCTTGGAAAGCGATTGGAGCATCTGAGTGAGAACCACCGTTAACGATGTTCATCATTGGTGTTGGAAGTACTTTTGTATTGAATCCACCAAGGTAGCTGTAAAGTGGGATTTCAAGGTAGTCAGCAGCAGCACGTGCTACAGCGATAGACACACCAAGGATTGCGTTTGCACCCAATTTACCTTTATTTGGAGTACCGTCAAGAGCGATCATTGCACGGTCGATTGCTTGTTGGTCGCGGACATCGTAACCGATAATAGCATCTGCAATAACGTTGTTTACGTTATCAACAGCTTTTTGTGTACCAAGACCAAGGTAACGAGATTTATCTCCATCACGAAGCTCAACTGCTTCATGCTCACCAGTAGAAGCTCCTGAAGGAACCATACCACGACCGAATGCTCCTGATTCAGTGTAAACTTCTACTTCAAGTGTTGGGTTACCGCGTGAGTCTAGGACTTCGCGAGCGTAAACATCAGTAATAATTGACATTTTTTACTCTCCTTTGAGTTAATTTTATTTACTCAACTATCGTACCTTAAAAATGCGTTTTTTTCAAGGAAAAACTCGTTTTTTTCGCACTTCTAGTAATGATAGCGCTTCCTCGTTCTGCTGTTATCCAATTCTGAACAGAAAAATCAATAGTAAGGCTAAGCTAACTTGAAAAATGCCTATCAATCCCATGTAAATCAGGAATTTGGGGCCTTCCTGTAGAAACTTCTTGAAATCTAGCCGCAGGCCAATTGCTGCAAGAGCTGTCAATTCAAACCATGAACTGAAAAATGTAGAACCTTTACCAAAAAAGAATGGAAGGGGAAGGAAACTATTTAACAAACAGAGGGTGAGGAAAGCTATGATATACCAAGGAATACTGGCTAAAACAGATTTCGGATTGGTATTTTCGGCAGAGATTATTCCTTTCTGCTTCGTCATCAAACGCTCAAAGGCAAATACGACCACTACCAAAAAGAGGATGCGAGTAATCTTAAAAAGGGTTGCATATTGGGTGACATTTGCATTGATCAGACTGGCCGCCGCAACGACCTGACCGACTGACTGCAGGACCCCTCCTGTCAGAGCGCTATTTGCCAAGTCAGAAAAACCGAGCAGCCGCACCCCGATAAAGGGTAGGACAAATAGTAAAATCGTACCAAGAAGATTGATCAGCACAATCGCCTGCCCCTTGTCCTTACTGTCAGCTCGGATAGCTGGTGCAATAGCTCCGATAGCCGACGAGCCACAAACCGCATTTCCGCCTGCAATCATGAGAGCCATTTCTTCTTTAAAACCTAATTTTTTCCCTAGAAAATAGCTAACTGTAATGACACTAGCCATCATGAGAATAATGTAGAAAAGACCAGATAGCCCTAAGTGCGCAATGGTTTGAAAGGTCACCGTTAGGCCAAGCAAAGCAACTGAAATTTCTAACAATCTACTTTCTGAAAACTTCGTCCCTTTTTCAAATCGCGTACTTCTACAGACTGTATTTCCTAGAAAAATCCCGATACAAATCGCTAGGCTAGCCGCTCCGATACTGGGGAAAAATCTTGCTAGCCCTTTTGCAATGACTGCTACCAGAAAGGACAGGATAAAACCTGGTACAATCTCCTTATATCTGTTCTTCATAAATGCTCTCCTTTGTTGAACTTGACCTTATTGTATCATAGTTACTAGCATTTTCCGAGGAAAAGCTAAACGATTTCATTTATTTTCGATTGAGAACGGCTTATGATATACTAGAAATATGAAAGATATAAATGACATCATTATGCAGCAGGCTGCGGGAGGGTTGAAAGTCAATCCTGACGAGCAGCGAACTTTTTTACAGACCTTTAAAGAGCGTGTAGTTGGCTTATGTAGCATCCCCGAGGCAAATTCACAAGAACTAGCCAATCATTTCAAGGAGATTTTGCTACAACTGAGTACGGAGTTTCAGCCTCTTTTTGTTAAGATTTCTCCCTACATTGAGAGCCAAAGGCAAATTCTCTATCTAAAAATCGCTCAGGAAATCAACTGTGAGGCCACGATTGTCGCTGAAGAGTGTGCTCAACAATACGGCTTGGTCATTCATACAGATTGCCCTAGTCAAGTGAGCACATACGAACTTTCTCAGCAATTTGCCGAACTCCTCCAACCTACATCTTCAAAAACAGAGAAAAAATCTTCTTTTTGGAAAAAATTATTTGGCTAAGATGTATCAAAACAGACTAGAACACATACTCTAGTCTGTTTTTTTCTGATTCACCCGTCCGTCCATGATGTCAAGAACGTTCATTAGATTTTTTTCATTGATTTGATAAGGGGCTTGAGCTTGGACGATTGGTTTGGCGCAAAAGGCAATCCCGATTCCCGCTGCTTGAATCATAGGAAGGTCATTGGCACCATCTCCGACGGCAATCGTATCTGCCAGACTCAAACCATTTTCAAGCGCCCATTTTTCTAAGTATTCTTTTTTAGTCTCTTTCGTGACAATGTCTCCTAGGACACGACCTGTCAAGACACCATTTTCAGCTTCCAAACGATTAGCTTTGACATAATCAATTCCTAGCTTCTCTGCCAAACTATCAACGGTTTCATGAAAGCCTCCTGAAACGACGGCAACCTTGTACCCTCTCTGGTGCAGAGTCGTAATCAATTCACGAGCGCCCGGTGTAAAATGAATCTTTTCCAAAATGCGGTCAAAAACGCTCAAGGGTAAACCTTTTAGCAGTGCAACACGCTCAGCAAGTGCCTCTTTAAAATCTAACTCTCCTCTCATCGCTCGCTCTGTAATGGCTGCAACTTTGCTACCAACTCCTGCTTCTTCTCCGAGCAAGTCAATTCCTTCTTCTAGGATCAGAGTACTGTCTACATCCATGACCAACAATCCTTTTACTGTCATTTTTTCTCCTTTATCTAATTATGGCTTCTGCCTAGGTGGATGCAATATAAGCCCATCCTGCCTATCTTGCATGAGTTCTGTCTGAATCTTTTCTATAAAACAAAAAGCCCGAGGGCTTTTTGTTTTAGTAACGAATGGCTTCTCTTGTTTTTTCATAGGAGCGTACAAATCGCTCTGTCACTCCCGGTTCAACAGCCTCTAAAGCAAATGAGATTTCCTCGAAGGCTGTTTGATAGTCAAAATCCTTTTCAAAAGTTGCCAATGAACGGTTGAAAGCCTTCTGAACACTGTCATGAGATGAACGATACCGATTTGAATACTGCAACAATTGTTCTGTCAGAGCTGCATTTTGTACGATGTGGTAAGCAGTTTCTTCTGCTTCGCCCATGTCAAATGTCGCATTCTCCAATAAACGGTTAACAATTTCAACGTTAATGCGTTTATGATCCAACTCAGCAAGCAAAGCCTCTACGTGATCGCTCGCTCTAAAGAAAATCGATAGGAATTCTTCTGGGATTCCAGGGAGATTCCGTTTTTCCATGTAGCGTTTTAAAACGTGCAATTTATTTACATAAACAGTAGCTTGCTTACGAGCATTGGTCTCAGATGTTTCTTGGGATTTAAGATACTCAGCCAAAACTAACTGCTCTTCTTCCATCTCTTTCAATGCTGTCATAGCGTGTTCTAATCGTTCTTCTAAAATGGAGTAAGCTACTTGCGGATTGTCCAATTCCTCGATACTATCGGCAACTGTTGTTTTCAATGAAGCAACTTTCACGGATAATTGATGAATCCGAGATTGTTTGCTTTCTGCTAGTAGGTAAGAAGCACTCAAGCGTTCTGTCTCTTCCACCAACACTCTCGTATTATTGGCAATGTGCTCTAAGAATTTTGGTAAGTTTTTACTAATTTTAACCGCCGATTGATGCGCATCAATTTCACGCGTAAAGACCTTGTATAAGTGATCAATTTTTGCTTGAATATCCGCATTTTCTGATTCGGCAGCATCCAAGTCAAAGGAGACGATCAAGGCGGTATTTTCCCGAATAGCCACACGAATTTCTTGGAAACGAACTTCAATATTACCTTCGATGAAGAGATAGCCTTCTTCAACCAGCTTACGGTAACCAGTCTCTAAATCTTCCAGTTGATCTGGGAAAGATTGAGTGACTTTTTCAATCAGGGCGGGGACGCGATCCATGATTTGATTGAGGGCAATCATGTGCTCTTCTGTCTTATCAAGAATACCCGCTGCTTCAATTGGGTCACCAGACGAGTTGAGCATAACGAACTCTGAAAATTCAACCTCAATGTTTTTGAGTTGTTTTTCCAATTCTGGCAGTGTTTCACCGTATTGTTCAGCATTCTCACGGACAGACTCTTGCAAGGTATCAAAGAGGTCCAAGGCATGTTTGACACGACCTGAATTCTTTTCTTCCTGTTCTTTTAAGTCACGTAACCCTTGGCGAATCGCAGCAATGTCTTCTTCAATCAAGTCGATTTGACTTTCAATACTGTCAATCGCACTTTTAGCACGAACAAAGCGGAAGGAATTATTAAAGGCCTCGGCTTCAAAAATATGATTCTCAATGTCCGCAAATGAATTTAGAGACAAATCAACCCATTTTTGATTCCATTCACGGAAGGATACCTGACTTTGTCCAATCAAGTGCAAACTCTTTACCGCTTCAACTTCGTCATTGACAGGTAAGTTAAATAAATCTTCTTTCCGATCTTCTAATGCAATCAATAGGTTATCATTGCGTTTACGGGCGATAAGGCAGGCAATATAGGCAATAATTAAGATAACAACAATCGCGACGATTAAAATGATTGTTCCTCTAGACATGTAAATCTCCTTAGATAATAATTTGTACTGGAAAATATCGCTTTATTATATCATATTTCTCAGCGATATGCACTCGTTTTTTAGAAAATTATACATCAAGTGTGGAATATACCGCATTTTCTTCGATAAATTCGCGACGTGGTTCTACCTTATCTCCCATTAACATATCAAAAATTTTATCTGCTTCTGCTGCGTCATCTACTGACACGCGCGCCATTAAGCGATTTTCGGGATTCATCGTCGTTTCCCAAAGCTGATGATCATCCATTTCTCCAAGCCCTTTATAGCGCTGGATCGTTGGTTTCGAACGTCCTTGACTATACCGTTCAAGCGCCTCTTGTAACTCCTGCTCTTGATTAACACCCGGCTGAATGTACTCTTTCACATCGCTTCCGACCTTGACCCCATAAATGGGGGGTTGGGCAATATAGACATATCCTGCCTCGACAATCGGACGCATGTAGCGGTAAAAGAGGGTCAAGAGAAGGGTACGAATATGTGCTCCATCGACATCGGCATCTGTCATGATGACCAATTTTTGGTATCGTGCCTTTGTCACATCAAAGTCCGCTCCAAATCCTGTCCCCATAGCGGTAAACAGACTGCGAATCTCTTCGTTGGCCAAGATTTTATCCATACTTGCTTTTTCAACGTTAAGGATTTTCCCACGAATCGGCAAAATCGCCTGAAACTCACGATTACGTCCTGATTTTGCTGAACCACCCGCTGAATCACCCTCTACGATAAAGAGTTCCGTTTGGGCTGGATCATTGGATGAACAGTCTGCTAATTTCCCAGGAAGGTTTGAAATTTCTAGTCCTGATTTTTTCCGAGTTACTTCACGTGCTCGTTTGGCTGCAATCCGAGCCTTACTTGCTAAGATTCCTTTTTCCACAATGCGGCGAGCAATTTGCGGATTCTCCAATAGAAACTCTGAAAAGGCTTCTGAGAAGAGGCGGTTGGTAATTTTTACCACTTCGCTATTTCCAAGTTTTGTCTTGGTTTGTCCTTCAAATTGTGGACCAGGATGCTTAACGGAAATAACTGCGGTCAACCCTTCACGAACATCTTCACCCGTTAAGTTGTCTTCATTTTCCTTGAGAATTTTATTTTTCTTGGCATAGTCATTGATGACCCGCGTCAGAGCTGTACGAAAACCTTGCTCATGCGTTCCACCTTCATGGGTATGGATGTTATTAGCAAAACTAATCACGTTTTCATGGTAGCTAGTTGTGTATTGCATCGCTACTTCGACCGTGATATCATCCATCTCCCCATCTGTATAAATCGGTGTCTCAAAAATGACATCCTTGTTTTCATTGAGGTATTCGACATAAGAAGCAATCCCACCTTCATAATGGTATTCCTTGCTTTGCTCGAATCCTTCTCGCTTATCAATGATGGACAAGTGTAAACCACGATTGAGAAAGGCCAATTCTTGAACGCGCTTATTCAATTTTGCAAAGTCAAACTCTGTCGTTTCCGTGAAAATTTCAGGATCTGGTGTAAAATGAACGGTCGTACCTGATTTGTCTGTCTGACCAATCACTTCTAAATCTGCCACCACTTCCCCACGATGGTATTCTTGGTAGTAGACCTGACCATTTTTGTACACACGAACATCCAGCTGAGTAGATAAGGCGTTTACAACAGAAGAACCTACGCCATGCAAGCCTCCTGACACCTTATAACCGCCACCGCCAAATTTTCCACCGGCATGAAGCACTGTAAAGACCGTTTCAACCGCTGGACGCCCAGTTTTTTCTTGAATATCAACTGGAATACCGCGCCCATTATCGACAACGGTAATGGAATTGTCTTTTTCAATATAGAGTTCGATATGGGTCGCAAAACCAGCGAGCGCCTCGTCAATTGAGTTATCAACGATTTCCCACACCAAGTGGTGCAAGCCCTCTTTTGAGGTTGATCCAATATACATCCCTGGACGTAAACGAACCGCTTCTAGTCCTTCTAAGACCTGAATCTGGCTGGCATCATATTCCTGTGCTTTTTCCTGTATGTTGTTTCGTTCTTCTGTCATTCTTCTTCCTTCAACCTGCTCTTACTATCGCTCTTCTTTTCTTCCAAAAAGCCCTTGCGAAAAACAGTTTTTACATGATAAAACTAGCTAGACTAGTACTCTTTATTATATCATATTTTCCACTATTTTCCTACAAAAAAGGAGAGGACTCACGACAAACGCATGAAACGGTCTTCGGCTTTTTTCTACCTCAAACACTTTTTTGATTTAAAGTAATCGTTTTAAATACTGGTCAAAGGATAGACTAAGGACATATTTCTTACGACGCATGCTCATTTTCTTTCCAAAATCCAACCGTTTTAGGACAGCTAGGCAGAATTTGTCCATCACATTCAAATTAAACGCTAACTGCTTGTTCAAAGTTTTATTCGCATCTTCTCGAAAAACAATATCTAATAACCAATGCATACTCTCTATCTGCCAATGACCTCGTACATAGTCGCATAATTCCTTCGCACTAACCTGACTACTCAAGATAAAGTAGCGTGTTTCTTCACCCTCTTGACTACTCTTGGTC
>NZ_JBFRYH010000039.1:0-20986 GCF_040984445.1 Streptococcus handemini | reverse complement strand
TTATATTCTGGTTGTTCTTTATGAAGCATAGCTCTTATCCTCCTCATATGAGATACTTTCATTATACTCCTATTTATAAAGAAAAGCCCTTAGAAAATGAATTCTATGGACTTTGTCTTCAATCTGATAAACTGGTCCACTGGACCAGTTTATTTATCTCCCTTATTGCGGATGACGAAGCCTGTCTTTTTCTCGCTGGAAATACGTTTGCGTGGCTTTTTGTTGTCTTTTCCGAAACGGTCGCGGTCGTTTGTGCGGCGTTTTTCCTTATAATCTCTACGACCACCAGTGCGACGGTCATCACCTCTGCGATTACCTGATGTTCTGCCACCTTTACCAGACGACTTACCTCGTCCTCCGCCCTTATCACCTGGGACATACTTAAATGGTAATGGTTTTTCACGCGCAATTTCCACTTCTGGCATAGATTCGGGATCCTGAACCGTCAAGCTCAAGATGTACATGGCCAATTCTTCTGGTGAAAATTCACTAGCCAATTTAATGGCATCTTTCCCAAATTTATCAAAGTTTTTGCGGATACTTTCATCGGCAAAATCACGCTCGATTTTCTTCAGCGCAATCTTTTTCTTGGCCTGAAAGGCTTCTTCTGCTGTTGCAGGTTTCATGCCTGTCATGCGTTTTTTGGTCAAATCTTCAATAATCTTGAGGTAGCCCATTTCATTTGGCGAGACGAAGGTTATGGATTGACCAGATTTTCCAGCACGACCTGTCCGGCCGATACGGTGAACATAACTTTCTGGATCCTGAGGAATATCATAGTTATAGACATGAGTCACACCTGAAATGTCCAACCCACGAGCTGCAACATCCGTTGCAACAAGGACATCAAGACCGCCCGTTTTGAAATCACGAAGAACACGCAGGCGCTTGCTTTGGTCCAAATCACCGTGAATCCCTTCTGCACGGAAACCACGGATTTTCAGTCCACGGGTCAATTCATCTACACGACGCTTGGTTCGACCAAATACAATCGACAATTCTGGTTGATCGACATCCATGAGACGAGTCATGGTATCAAATTTTTCCTGCTCTTTAACACGAACATAGTATTGATCTACTAATTCCGTTGTCAATTCTTTGGCTTCAATCTGAACATGTTCAGGATTTTTCATAAATTGAACACCAATCCGCTTGATCGGAGCTGGCATCGTCGCTGAAAAGAGAAGGGTCTGACGTTCTTCTGGAACACGAGAGATAATAGACTCAATATCTTCCAAGAAGCCCATATTCAGCATTTCATCTGCTTCATCAAGGATAAGGGTTTCCACATGGTTGAGTTTCAAGGCCTTGCGTTTAATCAAATCAAGAAGACGACCTGGTGTACCGACAACGATATGTGCTCCTGTTTTTAGTGCCTTGATTTGTTTTTCAATGCTGGAGCCACCGTAGACTGAGCGTACTTTGACACCCTTACCTCGTCCAAAACGGAAGAGTTCTTCCTGGCTTTGAACTGCTAATTCGCGCGTTGGTGCAATCACCAAGGCTTGCACAATGAGCTCATCTGTGCGAATTTTTTCAAGAGTTGGCAGGCCAAAGGCAGCTGTTTTCCCTGTTCCTGTCTGTGCTTGACCAATAACGTCTCTGCCTGCAAGGGCAAGGGGAATGGTCTTCTCCTGAATCGGGCTAGCTTCCACGAACCCCGCTGTTTCGATTTCTGCTAGCAAGTCAGCAGATAACTGTAATTCATTAAATTTCATCTATCCTTCTTTCTAAGAGAGTGGAACAAAAAGATACTTTCTCTTTGCCGTCTCACCTCCGCAAGATTGACGAAGTTCTGTAACAGACTCGACAATACTGCGCCCAAATGCCTGATGTTCAAACTATTTGGAGAGGTCGAACAGATATTCCACTCTGAACACCAATGGGACATTAGCCCTCGCCTAAAAAAGAAAAACTGTCTACGTAGGACAGGTTTTTTTAGACATCACCCTGGTGCAAGAAGTGGAGCTAGATTTCCCAAAATTACGATTTGTTGTTTGCAACTTGTCTAGTATAACACAAAGCTGGCCCAAAAGATAGTGAAACCCATTATTTTTTCTTACATCGGAATTTCAAACTATCTTTCAGGCTCAATCTTTTGAAAAATGACTACTCATTTCCAATCAAATAGTGAAGAATCTGATCCTCATCTGCTTTTCCTATTTCAGTCAGATAAGACAAGAGTTTCCGACCTCCAAAAGTTCCTAAGTAGCTTGGAGTTTTAATTTGGTATTTACGAGCAAAGGATTTATAGACTTTTACGTCAATTCCTGCTGTATTCAAATAATACACATTTTTCTGACTAGCTCTAGCAGCCTGTTTTAATTTAGGTGCGAACTGTTGTGATAATTGATTATCCTCTCGTCCGATATATAGAATAAAGGTTTCTTTGGATTTTATCTTGGCTTTAACCGTATCCAAAGAAACTGGTTCATGCACAGCAACTGCTTCCTGATAGGCCTGATCCGCATGCGCAACCAGCGGCTGCATCATGACCAGTCCAGCTAGTAACATACAAACAATTTGTCTTAGATTGTTCATCTTTTTTCCTCCTTCTCTTGTTTATTCGAAAAAGAAAAGGAAAATAAGTTGATGTTCACCTTTTTAATTTATCTTTTCCGTAATTATCAGAGGTTTAAAGGGATATGCATCTCAGTTGATTGGCTGTATCAAACGCCTAGCAAGCAAATATTCTCTTTATCCATGGGCACCATCTGGAAAGCATGCAGATCTGTCCTGCTTAACCTATTGTATCCAACTAAAAATGAGACTGGTAAAATTTCCAATCTCTATTTCCATATATATCAGAATAATACTGCTTCTGCCAGCGCTTTTTGAATAGCAATTACACTTTTATCACTCTTGAATTGGAGGGTTTCAGCAGGTTCAATACCAGATGAAATCCAAATTTTTAATTCGGCATCCAAGTCAAAATGCCCAGATGTTTCGACTTCAAAACGCGAAATCGAACGGTAGGGAATGGATTTATAGGAAGTTTTCTTTCCCGTCATTCCTTGTTTGTCTACCAAAATCAGGCGCTTATCGGTAAAAACGATTAAATCACGAATCAAGCTAAAGGCTTCATTTACTTGCTCTGTCGACAATAAAACTGCCTCTAGTTGTGCTTCTACTCTTGCTGCATCCGTTTGGCCAGCATTCCCCATTAAACCAGATAATAGTCCCATATTCATGTTAGAGTCGTTTAGCTTTTCATGATTACTAAGTGTTGTCAAGACACAGTACCAACATCATAAATAAAAACTAAACGACTAACGCTCCTCCCTACATTCTAATATAAGATTCTCAACTTTAGTCACGTTGCTTAAAAACAGATTGATTTATAAATTGATTTAATGCAAAATATGAAATTGATATCTGTTCACTTCGATTATTATAAGCGTCTGTAAATTGATAGCTCATACTGCCATCCTTTAGTGTAAGATGAATATGACCATGCGCAACAGAATTTCTTAACCTTTCTAAAATGTAAACATTTGTCTTGTTCTCTTCCTTAATATTTGAATGTGTCTCCATAAATCTTTCAAGGTTAGTATTATCTATTACAAACCCTTCTATATCAACGTTTTTCGGATTGATTTTAAATAAATCATCATCTTCAAATCTCAAACAAATATTGATTACACTAAGAATAGGAAACATATATTTAAACGCTAACCAGCTATATTTATCCTCTTTTAGCTCTTCAATACTTGATAATATCTTATCCTTATTTTTAGAGCTATTTTCTATCCATGGAGAAATATAATCAATAATACGATCATTTAATTGCATCAAATGAACTAAAAAGTTTGAAAATTCTGTTTCAAAATCATATAGAAATTTTATACTAGAACAAAACTCCTCAATAGTTACTTCTCTGCCTAGCTCATTTTGAACAAATTTTAATTTTTCATCAAATTCTTCTTTTGAAATATTATAAACGGAATGTTCAAATTCTGCACTATGAGATGTAATATAAGCCATTATCTCTTCATGATTTAAATTCTTGAAAATTTTAGTAAACGAAATCATTTCATGAGAAAAATTTCCTGTATATTTTTCGTCTTTTTTATAAATTAAAGAATTTACTTTAACATCCGTATACTCATTTATTACAGAACTATATTGGTATTCAGACATAGAACTCCAACTAAACCAAGTATGTTTATAAACTATTCCATAAGAAGTATAGTTTGAAAAATATGATTGAATAAAATAATGTAAAACTGGTTCTAATATAAATCCATGGAATTTTGATTCATTTGTTTCTTTATCCTTGTTATAGATACTATAACCAATCAAATATTCTGTTCCATATTCTCTATGTAACAAAAATTCAAAATGTCCATAATTCATGTGTGCAAAAGCATTTCTAACACGTGCTAACTGATCATACGGCTTTGTCTCTTCAGAACTATAAGGAACATAAAATGAGTTCATTGGTACAAGACGCCTAACCTTCTCTCTCAAAAATCTTCTATAGAGGTCCAAAAAGTCTTTCATTTCATGGTCACTACTATTTAGATATTCAAAAAAGTCCTTATAAATAATTTTTCCTCTAAAATACTTTTTCTCTAATTTTTCTTTAGGGAACTATATACCAGTTTACACCAACCACAAGATATAGTATTTGTGTGAATGTCAAAAAAGGCGACTTCCTTTTTGGAAATCGTCTTTTATTTATCACTTCAAAAATTCGTACTTAAATAAGAATGGTACAATTTCAGAGTTATAATACTCTTTTAGTGTTGCTTTCAAAGTATTTAAATGTCCATTTAATTCAGGATAGTCATAGATTGTTTTATCATTTTCATCTTTTTCAGATGTGTTAAGCTCATCAATAATCTGATAAACTGAATACGTTAATTTAGAATTATAATTTTCCGTTTTCTTAGCTTCTGTTAGGACTTTGTTCCATTGTTCAAATAATGCAGTCTCTTTAGAACCTTGTTTCAATTTTGCTAAGTTGACTGTTGCTAACGTATCTCCATTAGAGTTATCCAGTGACAACTCATTGCGGTAGAATCGTCCATCAGAGCCATATAAGCTTCTCATGTGATTTTGCGTTTCAAGTGTTGTGAAGAGCAGAATTTTCAATAAGTCTTGTTCAATCTTGTTACTTGATACAGCTTTATTAAAACGTTCAGCACCATCAGCAGATTTCATAATATTAGCACGCTGTGTCCAGTGACGATTATAAGTAATGTAGCGACTGGCGGCAAACATTGGGAGTTTTTCTAGGAAATTGTCCTTTCTTAATGGGAAATACCCTGCACCATTATATAGACTAGCAACTAGTAGAGAAGACGCCAAGTCAGGATTGTCAAAATTCACTCCAGAAGCTCGCAAATAGCCAATTAGATTGTTATTTATAATTGTTTGAGAAGTAATCTTATTTGTGCCTACTAATTTTGCTCCATTTAACCCCAATACAAAATCAGATAATTTATCGTCACTAAATTTCCGTTTGTCGTAATACACATTACTATATTTCGTATAAATACGATTGATAGTTAAATCTTCTTCTTGTAAAATTTCGTTATTGACTATATTGAATGCTTCAAGGGTAATATTATCTAATTTTTCATCTACATTTGACCAAAGAATACAAGAAACTAGTGCATCAATTTTAGTGTGAAAATATCTTCTGTTGAAAGCAAATCCTCTTTCAAACTTTTTATCAATGAGATGAATTTCTTTCCAGTATTTAATTGGGCTATAAATAATGTAGCTATCAGTAGGCTGACGAAGATAATATTTGAAACCACTCCAAATAAAGATGTTTCCCATCTCATTTACGCCCATTCCCTTGATTTCTTGTTTCATCTGTTTCATTAAATAACTTTGTTTCCATTGAGATGATGATGAAGTCTTTTTTGCTTTTTGATGCTCTATACTGCGTGTATCTGCATAGGGTGGGTTTTCATACAAAATAATTGTTACTTTTGGGTCGTTGATATAGCGTTGAATAATTTCATTATTGATATATTCCTCACTAAGAGCATCAGCTCCTCGGACTAGCCCCATATTAAAAGTATCTTCTTTTTCAGTTGGTGGAATGATATGACGGACTTTATCTCCAAGTAATTCCAGCAGAACCTTGTATTCATAATATTCTATAGTTGAAAGAACACAGTGACTTAATTCCTCGTCGCTCATCAATTTCTCAAGGTTTCCAGTTCCAGCACATCTATCCAAAATAATATAATCATTTCCTTCTGGAACACGTTTAATAGCTTGTCGGACTAGCTCCAATGACTTTTGAACATAAGGTTCAGGAGTGTAGAAAGCTCCTAAATTTTTCTTTTGCAAAGTATCATTGAGTTTATCCATCAAATATTGAAATTGAACATTAGTTTCACCGATATAAGGATTGATAAACTCTTTTAGTTTTTCAGGTTTCCGAATTTCACCAATAATTTTAACTTTACCAGTATGGTCACCGATAAAATCAGACTTTTTAGCTCCTTTGTTTTCACGATAAAAACGTTCTGCCCAACCAACAATACAGTTTTCGTCAATGTTAATTTTTGTGTATTGTTTTGAACGTAGTAAAGTAATGAGACGACTTTCGTCTAGTTGGCTTTGACCGTATTCTAAAACCTCAAGAGGAGCATCAGAAGAAAAACCAGAGGTTTTTACACTTGCACCACCAAAATATACTTTTTCAATATGTGTTAAATATTCCTGACTATCAAAAACGTAGATTTTTTCATTCGTTAGCGACACAAGTAGAATGTTTTTGGGAATTTCTTTCCCTTTGATTCTCCGAGCGGATAGATATTTGATGGCTTGGAATAGAACAGAGTTAATATCATTGATAACAACTTTAAATTCAATCAGATTTCCATTTACAATACCATCTGTATAATCTGTTAAAATATCATCTGTTTTCAAAGTTTTATCAACAAGAGGTAGATAATCTTGATAAAACTTTAGTTGTCCATCAACTTCGTTTGAGAAATGGTTAGGCATACTGTACCTCCCCATTCCTCTCTAAAAACAACTCAGAAAACTTAACATAAAAAGCCTTCTCACAAAAATGTGAAAAAGCCTGTTTTAATGCTTGACAAAAAACACGCCCGATTACATAATCAGCGTGAGCTGTGAGCTGTGAGCTGTGAGCTGTGAGCTGTGAGCTGTGAGCTGTGAGCTGTGAGCTGTGAGCTGTGAGCTGTGAGCTGTGAGCTGTGAGCTGTGAGCTGTGAGCTGTGAGCTGTGAGCTGTGAGCTGTGAGCTGTGAGCTGTGAGCTGTGATTGCGTTCATAATACTCAACTTCCTTTATGTTTTGATAAATCTATTATATCAAAATTTCTAGGTTTTGTATAGTAGAAGTTTACATTTTTGTTGACATGTATTCTTATTTTCGATATAATTTAATTACGAAGTGAGGAGTACCAGTTATGAAGTTTGAATTTAAGTCATTATTTGATTTACAATCTGCTTTTCCTGACGAACAGTCATGTATAGACCATTTAGAAAATATGATTTGGGGCGATGTGATTGTCAGCCCTTTTGATGCTACTTCAAAAGTCTATAAATGCAAAGATAATAAATACCGTTGCAAGAATACAGGAAAATACTTCAATGTCAAAACTGGCACTCTTTTTGATAATACTAAGATTGAACTGCGTAAATGGTTCATGGCAATTTGGCTTGTAACTTCCCATAAAAAAGGCATTTCGTCTGTGCAACTATCAAAAGACATAGGTGTTACGCAAAAGACAGCTTGGTTTATGCTGGAACGTATTCGCAAATGCTTTGGTACTGAAAACGGCAATAGTCTTGATGATGTTGTAGAAGTTGATGAAACATACATTGGAGGTAAAAACAAGAACCGCCATAATTCTAAGAAAGTCAAAAACGCACAAGGGCGTTCTTTGAAGGATAAATCTGCTGTAGTAGGCATGGTACAACGCAAAGGAAAAGTCAATGCTCATCATGTGCCAGATACAAAGACAAAAACATTGACCGAGCAAATCGTCAAATATGTCAAAGAGACTGCTCAACTTTACACAGACGAATGGCTGGGTTATAATAAAGTGGCTAAGATGTATCAACATAACTTTGTAAATCACGGTGCTCGTGAATATGTACAAGGTGATGTTTATACTAACACGATTGAAGGCTTTTGGGCTGGATTGAAACGTGGCGTTTTAGGAATTTATCATTCATGGTCTAAGAAATATCTTCAAGACTATGTAGATGAATTTGTTTTCCGTTATAATACTCGTGATTATTCGGATAGTCAGCGTTTTAATCTCTTACTTTCAAATGCCAGTGTCCGTACTAAATATAGGGAGCTAATTTATGGCTACTAATACACTAAATGATTTACATTTTGAATTGGAAAGGTCTATTTCTCGAAGAGTTGATAGTAAACTAATTGGGTATCAGGTTAGTCTTTCTGATAGATTTTATGACAAGTATACGAAATTCTGGAATAAAAAGTACAGTTTTGATTTTGTTACTAATCATCGTTCTTTTTACGCTCAACTAACAAAGACTTGTGTCTACGATGCGTTGAAAGAAAGCCTTAAAAAAGTAGATAGAAAAGCAATCGCTAAACACATGGCAGAGCTGGAAGCCTTGATTGATGTCGCAGAGAATAAAGAGGAGTTTCAAAACTTTTTTGAGAAAAAGTATCGTCTCAAATTCCCTGATTTGAATGACTGCGTTTATCCAAAGGAAAAAGAACTATCTGATTTTGATAAGAAACTTTGGATAGCAATGAACTATAACCCTAGAGATGAGTAATTATAGTTTAACACTTTCCAAAAATCATCTTACAAAAAGGTATGTCTATCAAAAACCTGTTTACAAGTTAACCTTAAAATTCAGCAAAAAGTTGCTTGAGAGAGATTATGGATAAGAAAACCTTATTTAAAGCTCTAAATAAAAACGATAACTAAAAAACTCACTAAAATAATTGAATTATCCTAGCTTGTGTAATATAATTATTGCATAGAAGTTAATCACAAATACTTAAAAATATGATATATGTGTTATTTTTCATATTTTCTTAAAAAAAGGAATGGAGTTTGTATGGACAATGTGGTATTCTCTGATAAAGATTTTTTGGTAAATTACCTTTATAAATTGTTGGATAATCCTACAAGAATTAAAGTTCAAAAAACTCTTTATCTTCTATTTGCATTTTATGGTGCAACCTATGGAAAACTTCAAAGTAATGCTGAAGGAGAAAATGATTTTTCTGAACAAAATTATCCAGAGAACTTATTTTCAGCAAAATTTGAAGCATGGCAGTATGGACCTGTGGAAGTTGATGTTTATAACAGAGAGAAAAGCTTCAATTATTCAAAAGAGAATCTAACGGATGCTGAAATTGATAACTTTTTCAGCACAAATGAACGCAAAAATGTAAAAGGATTTATTCAAAATATTGTTGCTCAAACCAATATTATTGATGATTTTAGTTTAGTTGATAGAACTCACCAAGATGATTCTTGGTTAGGGGTATATAAATCTGGAGATTTACATATTCCGATGGATAATTCATCTATAGTTAGTGAGTACGCAGAAAAGTATGTCTAATGTTCAAATCTTTAATAACTTAACAGTTTCTCCTAAGCCTAAAACTCCTATTGTATCTGTTAGGGAATTGGTCATTGATAGTGTAGAATCTTTTAAAGTTGATGCACCATTAGTTAAAGCTAAAGTACAACTTTCAGATGTTGCAAAAACATGCTATAACATACCTAATTTATCTTTTTCAAATCATTATCCTAAAAATTTAGACGAAGGTGCGGACTTTCCTAATGTTATAAAAGCATTTGAACAGCTAAATGAAAGTTTAGATTGTATTAAAATGTACATGAGTCAAGTAGACCATGATAGAGCTAATAGTGAGAGAATTGAAGAAATTCTTAAGAAATATGTTGGTGCAGTATATGATTCTTATGCTGGCTTATTCTACAAGAGTGATATTCGGACGAATCATTTACTTTCTGACCGAGGGAGTTTTAGAGTGGTGTCGCTTTATACTGTAGAACCGAAGACTGATAGAGCGCAAAAGCATTC
The DNA here is from genome assembly GCF_040984445.1 of Streptococcus handemini. Lineage (NCBI taxonomy): Bacteria > Bacillati > Bacillota > Bacilli > Lactobacillales > Streptococcaceae > Streptococcus > Streptococcus handemini. Next base: position 10,944 of record NZ_JBFRYH010000039.1, on the reverse strand, counting down.
CATACGCTATTTGACCATACTATTCTTTGACCCGTACCACTTATTTATACCTTCTTCAGATTATGGTACAGAAATCTATAAAAAAGTTTGCAGTTTTTCAGGACATTGTAGAAGATTGCTATTCTAGTGATTTTTCAATTTTAGATAGCTTATGACGCAGAATAAGTTAACTGAAAAGATAAAAACAAAAGGCGATTTCCATTTGGCGGTCGCCTTTTTTGGTATTGTTAGAAATACTACATATTGTAGTTGGTGTAAACTGGTATATAGTTCCCTAACTGAAAAGATAAAAACAAAAGGCGATTTCCATTTGGCGGTCGCCTTTTTTGGTATTGTTAGAAATACTACATATTGTAGTTGGTGTAAACTGGTATATAGTTCCCTTTCTTTATTGAAAAGTAACATTAGAGAATCAATAAAAACTCTATACCTAAATAAATCTCGTAACAATAAAGATGAAAAAAAACCCGATGTCAATTGTCTAGTAATCCAATCAATATTCACTTCATCTTGATACAGTTTTTTATAAAAGTTAATCATCTCAAAATTATTATTTAGATAATCTTTTGAGGAAACTGGCAATATCCTCATACAACACTTTTTATATTTATTATCTGAACCACAAGGACATTTATCATTTCTATTGATACTCATACTTTATTAAACCTCTATACTATTCTCACATCTTCTCTTCCAGCACTACATCTGGATACTTGTCCCCAAACCAACGTAGGGCAAAGTCATTTTCAAATAGGAATACAGGATGGTCAAAGCGATCCTTGGCAAGAATGTTTCGACTAGACGACATCCGCTCATCCAGCTGATCTTGGGCAATCCAACGCACGGTCTTTTTCCCCATCGGCGTCATGACGACTTCTGCATTGTATTCATTTTCCATGCGGTGTTTGAAGACTTCAAATTGGAGTTGACCAACAGCTCCCAACATATACTCGCCTGTCTGGTAATTGGTATAGAGCTGAATCGCCCCCTCTTGCACCAACTGTTCAATTCCCTTGTGGAAGGATTTTTGTTTCATCACATTTTTAGCAGAAACTTTCATAAAAATTTCAGGAGTAAAGGTTGGCAGCGGTTCGAATTCAAACTTGTTTTTTCCAACCGTTAGTGTATCACCAACTTGGTAAGTTCCTGTATCATAGACTCCAATAATATCTCCTGCCACGGCATTTTCAACATTCTCCCGTGCCTCAGCCATGAACTGAGTGACATTTGATAACTTGACTTTCTTGCCAGTACGTGTAAGATTGACATCCATACCGCGTTCAAACTCACCTGAAACAATGCGGACAAAAGCAATGCGGTCGCGGTGGCGAGGATCCATGTTGGCTTGAATTTTAAAGACAAAACCTGAAAAATCATTAGACAATGGCTCGACTATTTCGCCGTCCGTTTTCAAATGCCCATGCGGTTCTGGTGCAAATTGCAAGAAGGTTTCAAGGAAGGTCTGCACCCCAAAATTCGTTAGGGCCGAGCCAAAGAAAACAGGTGTTAATTTTCCTTCTAAAATCGCACTTTCTGAAAATTCATTTCCCGCCTCACTCAAGAGTTCAATGTCTTCCAACACCTGAGCATAGAAAGGATTGCTTCCAAAGAGTGCCTCTCCCTCATCAAAACTTGCAAAGCGTTCTGCACTACGATAGAGTTCCAAGCGCTTGTTGTGCAAGTCATACAAGCCTTCAAAAGATTTTCCCATACCGATTGGCCAGTTCATTGGAAAACTGGCAATCCCAAGAACTTCTTCCAATTCTTCCAAGAGATCAAGTGGCTCACGACCGTCACGGTCTAATTTATTGATAAAGGTAAAAACTGGAATATTGCGGTGCTTTACAACTTCAAATAATTTCTTAGTCTGAGCCTCAATCCCCTTTGCGGAGTCAATCACCATGACCGCAGCATCCACCGCCATTAGCGTTCGGTAGGTGTCCTCTGAGAAATCCTCATGTCCTGGAGTATCTAGGATGTTGACCCGCTTGCCATCATAGTCAAACTGCATCACAGAAGAAGTTACCGAGATTCCCCGTTGCTTTTCAATGTCCATCCAGTCAGACTTGGCAAAATTTCCTGTCTTTTTTCCCTTGACCGTTCCAGCCTCACGAATTTCCCCACCGAAGTAGAGCAACTGCTCTGTAATCGTTGTTTTCCCCGCATCCGGGTGGGAAATAATGGCAAAGGTGCGGCGTTTTTTTATCTCATCTTGTAATGTCATCTTCATTCCTTTTTCGTTTTTTGTTCTCTTTGAAAATAGCAGAGCTATTCTCTATATCCCTATCATTATAACCAAAAGAAGGGGATTTTTCAAATAAGAGTGATACAGAGAAAAAGAAGCCTTTCAGCTTCTCTCATAGTCTTGTTTTTCTACTTGGTGAGTGGCTTGCACTGCACGAAATAATTTAGATAAGGCAGTTAAAACCAGTGTAAAGAGAATGGATTCAATCAAGTAATTTCCGACAAGCCCAAAATCGCCAAGTAAGGGCAACTTACGTAAAAAGCCATAATCTCCACCAGTTACTACATCTACTATCAGAATAAAGGTATTGATACCAAAGGTCAGCATCGCAATCTTTTCTAAATTTAATTGATAACTGGACTGGCGCAAAAGATAGTTCAAGGCATTTCCCAAGAGAGCCAAATGACCTACGATAAAGGAAAAAATCGTCACATGAAACCAGGGAAAGGGATCAAATACTGGATATACCAAAGCGCATATAGAGCCAAACACCCCCATCAAGGAAAAATATTCCTTATAGGATGAATCATCTCGTGCAAGTATAAGCACGAACATCGCCATCCGGCAATGATAGAGCGGCAGAGCCTCAGAAATAGGGGATTGAATCGCCAGATACCAACCATAGAGTAGAACCAATTGAAGCATTTGAAGCCCCTTAAAGGTCCGTTGCCACTTTTGATTGTCATGATACTTGATAGCGCCATAGATTACTAAAATCAGACCGAATACTAAATACAAATGTTCAGAAAAGCCGATTTCAGGTGGAAAACTAGGCTGATCCGTAAAAAATTCTTTCATATTATTTTTCCCTTTACGAACTGAGAGCAAACTCCCCATTCGCCTCCTATCTTATCTTGTGACAGATAAAATAGCTTCTATACTTGGTTATTTGTACTCCAGAGCTGCTAGCAGCTGATCAAGGTGCATGGAATTGCTACCTTTGAGCAAAATCTGATCCTGTGACCCAAGATTAGCTGTCACGCGCGCAACTAGCTCCTCGAATTGGTCTTCCGTATCATTTTTTCTAAAGAAATGCACCTTACCAAGTGGAAAGATCTGCGCAGCCAATTGAGCTAACCCTTCGATATCTTGTCCGTAGAAGAAAAGGGTATCTAGAGAATCTGGTGAGAGGCTGGTGATTATTTCTTGGTGCAGGGCAACAGACTCGGCACCCAATTCTTTCATATCCGCTAAAACGGCAATTTTTTTCCCATTTTTATTAGCTGGAATACTTGAGAAGGTTTCTAAAATCAACCGCATGGCTGTCGGATTGGCATTGTAGACATCGCTTAAAATATCCGCCCCATTTCCCGCTTTTTTCCATTCTGTTCGGTTGCGAGTCAGTTGTAATTGAGCGAGAGCCGCTTTAATCGCTTCATCTGAAACACCGAGACATTTTCCAACATAGCTTGCTACCATAGCATTAGTAGCATTGTACTTACCTGTTACAGGAAGGGTAATGATGCCGTCAATAAAGTTAGTTGTAAAGGTCAAGCTGGCTTTATTTTCTGACAAACTGGTGAGATAAATCTCTCCCCCTTCTCCAAAGCGGACAAGCTGCTGCTGACTAGGAAGATAGGCATTTCCGATTGGATCATTGGGTAGCAACAAGGTTGCTCCGGCTGGCATCCCATCTGCAATCTGTAATTTTCCTTGGGCAATCTGCTCTCGTGATCCAAAAAATTCTAAGTGAGCTTCACCAAAAAGTGTAATCACGGCAAGACTGGGCTTTGCAATTTTAGATAAAAGATGAATATCTCCTAAGTGATCCTGCCCCATTTCAAGAACGAGTTTTTCAGTATTGTCCGGCATATGAAGAACCGTATAAGGCAGACCAATTTCATTATTGTAATTCCCTTGGGTTTTATAGGTCACAAAAGTCGTTGCCAGAATATCGTGAATCATATCCTTTGTCGTCGTTTTGCCATTTGAACCTGTCACAGCTATCACTTGGACTTGCATTTTATCAAGATAGTAAGTCGCTAAAGCCTGAAAAGCAAGTAGACAATCCTCAACCAGAATATGGGGAACAGCCACTTCCTTTTCAGAAAAGGTGATTGCACAGCCATTTTCAACAGCTACTGGAATAAAATCATGGCCATCTCTTACTCCCTTTAGCGGGACAAATACATCTCCCTCTGTTATCAATCGGCTATCAAATTCAACCTTATTCAGCGGGCCATCTTCATACACCGTCACATCATTTTTTGCTCCGACAACACGGGCAACTTCATAGATTGTTACTTTCATCTTTTTCTCCAAAAACGCTCTTGTCTATCCTAGTCTTTCAAGTTCACAAATCGTCGGACTATAAACGAAAAAGAGCGTATGCTCTTTTCATTATATCATATTTTTGGAAAAGGCTCTTACCGAACCTAAGTTAAAACACCGTCTTTCATTTTATAGACTTTATCACGCTCTTCAATCATCCGATGATCGTGGATAACTATAAGCATCGATTTATTGCGTTCTTTCCTTTTTTTAGCAAGAAGCGCTACTACTTCAAAAGCTCGTTCCGTGTCAAGACTAGCTGTCGGCTCATCTGCTTACTCACCATTTTTCAGGTGCAGACAATTACGGCACAGAAAAAAGCCTAACAGGGTTGATGAGTTCTCCTGTTAAGCTTTCTCGTATGTTATTTTCATTCCTAAATTAAATGTTGCTCACGTTTTACAAAAGTCTCCTTGGCTAAAGATACCAAGGTCTCGATTAAATCAGGATAGGCAAGTCCCATATTGTCCCATAAAAGTGGGTACATAGACCATTGGGTAAAGCCTGGCATGGTATTCAACTCATTGAGGAAAATCTCTCCTTCTTCCGTCAAAAAGAAATCGCATCGAGATAGACCACACCCACCAATTGCTCGAAAGGCTGCTGCTGCATAGGTCCGCATTTGCTCTGTAATCTCAGATGAAATGCTTGCTGGAATCGCCATGGTAATCTTATTGTCAATGTATTTGGCATCATAGTCATAGAAGGCAACATCCTTGACCACTTCACCTGGTAGGGTCGTCTTAACATTTGCATTGCCTAATAATCCGACTTCAATTTCTCGGGCATTCACCCCTTGCTCTACCAAAAGACGGCTATCATAGCGGAAAGCGAGTTCAATGGCTGAGCGCAACTCAGCTTGATTTTCTGCTTTTGAAATCCCAACGCTTGAGCCCATATTCGCTGGCTTAACAAAGACTGGATAGGTCAAATGAGCTTCTATCGCCTGTATTTTTGCCTCTACATCTTCTCCTTCAATCACCGTTTCAAAAGCTACTTGTGGAATGCCTTCTGAAGCTAAAACGTGCTTGGTCGTAATCTTGTCCATGGCTACGCTTGAAGAGAGGACATTGGTTCCCACATAAGGTAGGCGCAAGACTTCTAGGAATCCTTGGATTGAGCCGTCTTCGCCCATGGGCCCATGAAGGACTGGAAAGACCACTGCATTTTCTTCATAAATGTCACTCGGCTGAATCCGCTGGCTTGGAATAATCGTACTATTAGTCATTAATTTTTCATCCGCAGAGGGAGTTGTATCAAATTCTTGTGTTTTGATAAAATCACCATTTTGTGCAATAAAATAGGTTTTGACAAAAAATTTCTCATAGTTAATCGCGCGCATCACGCTCTCAGCAGATAGTACAGACACTTCACGCTCTGCAGAACGGCCGCCGTAAAGGAGGATAATGGTTTCTTTTGACATGACTATTTCCTAACTTTCTCTCACAATTTTCATTACTTTCAGCCCCAAAAAGGACAAGTTTAGAGCTCTGTACGATTTTCAATGGCTCTCAGGAGCGTTACTTCGTCGGCGTATTCAATATCTGAGCCGACTGCGAGTCCTCTCGCTAAACGAGTAACCTTAATACCTGCAGGTTTTAGAACCCGTGAAATATACATTGACGTCGCTTCTCCATCAGCTGTTGCATTGGTGGCAATAATGACTTCTGTCACTTCGTTGTCCATTAAGCGCGTCAGCAAACTTTTGAGGTTAATATCATCTGGTCCAACGCCATTCATGGGTGAAATCAAGCCATGAAGAACATGGTACAAGCCGTGGTATTCTTGAATATTTTCCATGGCTGAAACATCTCGGCTATCTTCAACGACTAAAATCGTAGACAAATCCCTAGTCTGATCTTGGCAAATGGCACAGGTCTCTTCTTCTGCCAAATTACCACAAATTTGACAGTAGGCTAAATCGCGTTTCGCCGCCAGCAGATTTTTGGCAAATTCATTCACCACATCTTCTTCCATTCCAATTGTATAAAAGGCCAGACGGGTCGCTGTTTTTATCCCAATTCCAGGTAGTTTCGTATAACTCTCTATTAATTTTGCAATAGGTGTGGGGTATAACAATTCTGTTTTCTGTCTTTCTAATCTTTCATTTGTAAAACCTTGACTTTCATCGCGAAAATCGGCTGGCTATGTTTCCATTATAACACAAATTTAGCCTATCCAACAAAAAACAACCAGCCCTGTGGCTGGATGTTTTCGGAGATTATGAAAAATTTTAGGATTGAATTAAGTATATCTCAGCTCAAGTAGAAAAACATCGGTCTTAAGACTGAATCTTCTCTTTCTGAACAAAATGTTCCAACAAATACTGGCTAGTATTATTCATTCATCGGATAAAGTGAATTGTATAGGTTGATGATTTCTGTTGTAATGTACTTGCTAGTAGTAGAGTTTAGATTCGTAAGATTTGGGAGAACAACAGCTACGGCAATCTTTGGATTAGAGCTTGGGGCATAGGAAACGATATTCGTATTGACAGCATTCAGTACTTGCCCTGTCTCCGTTGTAACAAATGTTTCGGCAGTACCTGTTTTAGCACTAATCGGAACACTGGCGCCATTTGCAATTTCAAAACCAGTTGTAAATCCATATCCGCCATTTACAACCATATAAAATCCTTGCTGAATGATCCCCATCTCTTCATCAGAAATCTTTACCTTATTCAACTCTTTGCCTGAAACTTCTTCCACTAACTTGCCCAAACCACCCTCGTCATTGTTATCATAGATTCCTTGAACAAGATGAGGCGATACACGAGTCCCGTCATTGGCAACAGTAGCCGCATACTGAGCCATCTGCAACGGCGTGTAGTTGTCGAATTGGCCAAAAGCATTTGTAATATAATTGGAAAGAGTATATTCTGCTGGAATAAATCCTGTTGACTCTAATGGCAAATCAATCCCTGTCGCCACACCAAGCCCATATTCTCCAAAGGTTGACCGCATTTTTTCCATGGACGGAGTGAGCTGATTCGTCTCATTCAGAACCATACCAGGCACATAAGGTTGGCCAAGAATATCTAGAGCAATCTGCACCATATAGGTATTCGAAGAGTATTGCAATGCCTCCACGGCTGTAATATCTCGACTACCATACGCAGTAAACCACGAATTGATGGGAGCAGATCCTGCAAATTGAATCGGTTGATCTTTCAAGACTTGATTTCCTGAAAGCACACCGTTTTCCCAACCCGATGTGATGGTTGCTCCCTTGACAATCGATCCTGGTACGAAGGCATTCGTAAGGGTACCAAGGGCATTTTCCTTTACTGCATTGGTTTTCTTATCGTGGCTATACCCTGCCATAGCAAGGACCGCTCCTGTCTGGGGTTCCAATACAACAGCGTATACACCTTCGGAATACCGCGCACTCCCCGTCACTAATTCGCTATCAAAATGTTTTTTCAAGATAGCGTTCACCCCATCCTGAAAGGCCAAATCAATGGTCAACTTAACATTGTTTCCCTTCCCGCCTTCCTGAATCGTTGTAATGCTTTCCACATTTCCATTACGGTCAAGGTTAATCTCTTTCTTTTCACGCTGACCTTGTAGCACTTCCTCGTATTGCTTTTCCAAGTAAGCAGTTCCTACACGGTCGTTGAGGGAGTATCCTTTGGCCAAATACTCCTCGGCCTCTTCCTTCGGTAAGCCTGCTTGCTGAGTCGTTACTGTGCCGATGATGGAAGCTAATGAGGTCGGAGCCACGACTCGATTCCAATTGCTTGCTGTAGAAATACCTGGCAATTCTGATTCGTTAGCAGCAATCATGGCAATTTGCTCAGCTGTTAGGGGATCGGTCCCCAAATTGACTGTTTCAAAATAGGCTGCCGCGTTCATTTGAGAAAATAATTCGACGACTTTTAGTTCCTCTTCTGGATACGTGATCTGTTCTTCTGTCAGACTAGCAATGGCATTGTTGTAGATAACCGATTCATCCAGGGCATTTCCAGCGGTATCCAGTCGCTGCTCTTTTGGCAGCTGGCTGACCACTTCGGCATAGACAGTAGGGTCCGCCAAATAAAAATCAGCTCGCTCTCTTGGTGTGACGGTGACATCTGTCAATGTTAACCATTTTAATAGATTTTGGGCAACTTCCTTCATTTGCTGAGCTGTCATCTTATTGGAACGCGTAAAGGTCGCTACCTGCTCCACCTGATTCTCCACCAAGGGAACACCTTTGGCATCATAAATCTGCCCTCGTACAGAGCTGTTTGTAATAACTTTTTGACTAGCCTTTGCTAATTTATCAGTATAAAATTCCTTATTGATGATCTGCATGTAAGCTAGCCTTGCAATCAAAACGGAAAATAGGACAATGACGATGGCAAATAGAATTGTTAACCGCCTAGGAATAAAACTATCCTCACGTCCCTTACGGGAATGTGTCTGTTTAGTCACTCATAAAACCTCATTCTAGAAAATTCTTCTCTATTATAACACATCGATCTCATTTTTTTCTGTTTGGGCAAGTGTTTTTTCAGGCTATTTCTCATCAAGCCGATGCTCACGACTAACTTGACCCAAGATACCATTTTCAATTTCCCATGTCTGATTCATTACGTTAGTGACAAATGCTTGATCATGTGATATCAATAGCAGACTGCCCTTGTAGTCTTTTAAAAATTTTTCCAAAGCTAGAATAGTCGTCAAATCTAAAAAATTGGTTGGTTCATCCAAAATCAATAAATGATGATCACTCAATAATGTCTTTGCTAGGGATAATCGCACCCGCTCACCGCCTGATAAAACAGCTACCTTCTGCCTTGCTTTCTCATAGCGAATGCCTAGCATGGCCAGTAGATTTAAAATCGTCACCCTATCTTGGACCGAACAACTAGCAGCATTTTCAAAGGCTGATTGTGTTTCATCAAGATCCTGCAAATCCTGAGCAAAATAGGCTATGGCTAGTTTTTCTGAAAAATAACCTGCAAGTTCTTTTCTCACCAACTGACGAATAAAAGTCGTTTTCCCAGAGCCATTTCTTCCCGTAAGTGCGAGGCGATCTCCTTTATGCATAGAAAATAAAGGATAATCAAATAACCGCTGACCGTCTATCCTGACCTGACCAGCTTCCAAACGGAATAAGGTATGAATGTCTTGTGCGATTACTCCTTTCATTTCCAATTTTGCCCAAGCTTCTTTGCGAGGTTGCGTAACCCTTTCTAAACGCTCTATTCGCTTCTCAATTGCTTTTGCGCTCTTGGCCATGGCCTTTGCTTGACTATCGTAACTTCCCATTTGGGATTGGACTTTCCACTCCGAACTCGATCGCCCTTTTTTGCGCTTGGTTAGCTTATCTGCTCTTTGTTTTCGTGCTTGTGCAACGTCACACAAGTGATTGACCGCCTGCTGGTAGTACTGATAAGCCTATTCTTGCTGCTCATGCTCCCTTTTCCTTACTTCTTCAAAAGCCTGATAATTGCCTACATAGGGCGTGATTGTTTGTTCGGCTAATAACCAAATATGGTTGACAACTTGATTCAAAAAATAGCGATCATGGCTCACTACAATGACTGTCCCTCGATACCGCCTTAATTGATGAATCAACCACTGACGATTTTCTTGATCCATATTAGCCGTCGGCTCATCCAAAAAGAGGATACCTGCCCGTTCAGAAAAGGCTTTTTTGACAGCCTTCAAGGTCTGCTCACCACCTGATAAACTACTTGCCTCTTTCAACTGGGGCACATAAGCCCAATCCGATCGTATCCACACCTATCCACTATATTCTCTATCTTCTCCGATAAAGATTTTTAACAAACTAGACTTTCCTGTTCCATTTTCACCTATGAGCCCAATTCTTTGTCCTGACTGAACTTCTAGATGAGGAATATTGACTAACTCTCTGCCTTTTACTTCCTTTTGAAGGTTGATACAGCTGATAACTTCCATACTTCTTCTCCTTCTGATGCTTGCAAAAAGATTTAGAAGGGTACACAAAAAGCCACGCTAAAGCATCGATCTCTAACATAGCTCTCCTTTGCTGTGACAGCCAAAGAAAAACCAATGACTACTTATGAACATCTAAACAAGACAGATCAAATCATCATCTTCCAATGTTCATCAAATAGAACTTCTAAATCTCAACAGTACAGTCTTATCCCTTGTACCAGCACTATCCTCAGCGCATAGAAATAATACTCGTCCAAAATCAACTTCTTCCGTATCAGATCTTGATTTTATAGAGTATAAGGGGTAAAACAAACAGTAGATTTAGTTGTTATTCATGGTTTTTCTAACCTCTTTTCATTTATTAACCATACTATATCACACTTTTTAACCACTGAACGGCTCCCTGTCAAGTAGACAGTCAAATAATAAAAGATACTAAGCAACCTGATTCCTGAATTCCCAAGGAGTCAGGTTGTTTAATTTTGTTTGATAACGTTGTGTATTGTAAAACTGGATATA